>JALRCK010000291.1:3838-4090 GCA_023262305.1 Deltaproteobacteria bacterium | reverse complement strand
GGGAAGAAGCCGTGCGGCATGTCTCGTCGAGACTCCAGCGCGAGCTGCACGTTTTCGAGTAGGGACATCTCTCGAAAGATACCGAAGTTTTGAAAGACTCGTCCCAATCCGAGCCGAGCACGCTGATGGGGCTCAAGGTTGTGAATTGCCTCTCCGCGAAGCTCTATGCTGCCTTTGTCGCACGGCGAGAACCCTGAGATGCAGTTAAAGAGGGTGGTTTTTCCACTGCCGTTTGGACCGATCACACCAACA
>JALRCK010000291.1:0-3828 GCA_023262305.1 Deltaproteobacteria bacterium | reverse complement strand
AAATACCGTTGAGCACTTTCGTTCCTTGAAAGGATACATGGATGTCGTTGACGTTCAGCATGATCACACCTGTCTGCGTTGAGGGAAGAGTCGATGCCGGTTCCACCACACCACGCCAAAAAGAATACCGGCGTGAAGCAGTTGTCGCATCGGCCCAAGGTAGGCGGAATTGATATCGAGGAACCGTAGCGGTTCCGGCAAAAGAACGAGGAATATCGTTGCACCGATGACCCCCATAAAAGAACCAGGTTTCCCTACGATAACGATTGTGAGCACAAAAACCATCTCACTCAGTGCAAATGAGGAGGGGTCAATGTAGTTGAGGTAGTAGGCAAAGAAGCTCCCGGCAAGACCGGCTAACGAAGATGATATGAAAAATGCGATGTTACGTATCAGTCGAGTGTCCGTTCCCAACGCAGCGGCGGCGCGTTCATACTCAGCCAACGCTCGCAGCGAGCGACCCAGGGGGCTCACATACAGACAATACAGGAGCACTTGAGTTAGAGCAGCAAATACACCTATGAGGGCGAGGAAGTTTACGTTCTGGTAAAAGTCGATACCGAAAAATTCAGGTCGGGGAATGCCAGGGATTCCGAGAACGCCTTTTGTCAAACTCTTCCAGTTAATGAGGAGGGCTGAGACAACGGAGCTGAACGCCAGGGTTCCGATGGCGAAGTAATCGTTTGAAAGTCGCAGGGCTATGCCACCGAGTAGCACGGCAAAGAGACCACTGAGGAGAACGCTTACGGTGATACACACCCAGAAGGGGGACTCGCACTCAGTTGACAGGAGTGCAGTTGCGTATGCTCCCACCGCATATGAGGCCACATGGGCGAGGTTAAAGAGCTGCCCCAGACCAAATGTGAGGTTCAGGCTTTGCGCTAAAATAAGATAGAGTGCGATCAGGATTGCAAGATGAATAGCGTAATCCGAGGTAAGGAGCTGTACGAGATCCATCTATGAGCTCCGTGATACTGTGCCAAAGAGCCCCTGCGGCCGAAGCAACAGGACCGCCAAGATGATGAGGAAAGCAAAGGCGTCCTTGTATCCTGCGGGTAGGGAGTAGCCCCAAAAATCGAGTCCGATAGAGAGATTCTCTACAAGTCCGAGTATGAAAGCTCCCGCTATCGTACCCCAGATATTACCGAGACCTCCAAGCACCATAGCAGCGAACGCTTTGATTGAGTACGAACCGCCCATGGTGGGCTGGATGTTTGTCTCATATCCGACAAGGATCCCCGCATAGGCACCCAAGATCGTTGAGATGATGAACACGGTGTACATGACGAAGGTGCTTGATATTCCGAGACCCTCTGCGGCGGGTTTGTTTTCGGCGATCGCACGAACCTTTCTTCCAAGGCTCGTCTTGTGCACAATAAATCCGAGGACCCCAAGAATGACCAAAGCCGAGGAGATAATGAATATCTGCAGAGGGGTTATGTATACGCCACCGCATTCGATACTTTCGGAGGCACTCGCGGAGGGAAACGAGCGAACGTTCACGCCAAAAAATATTGATACGAGTGACTCGAGTATCGTTCCTAGGGCGATGGTTGTGATCAAGGGAAGGAGGGAGCTCGATCTCATAAAAGGAAGGATGAACGCCGACAGGGCGCACGCGCCGAGCGCTACGACACAAGCAGTCGAGAAGATGGCAGCCGGGAGAAAACTCATCTCCTCTTGGACGTGAAAGAAGAGGAATGTGTAGGCACCGATCATCATGATGTGACCGTGGGCGAAATTAAGGATCCTGAGGAGCCCGTAGCTCAATGCCAACCCGGAGCTTGCGAGCGCATAGATGCTGCCGGTGATAAGCGAGTTCACCAAGAGCTGAGGAAGGATAGAGAGCATGGAGGAAAGCCTATCGAAGACAGGCACCCGTGTCACGCGCAAAGCGTCCGCACCTATTCAGTGATCGGCTGAGGATCGCCGTTTGTATCGAGCCTCTTGAGGGTCGTTGGCAAGGTAAATCGATTGTCGCCTGTTGAGGAGATCTCGCCTGAGACGGAGGGATACCTTCGTAGGGTCCGCAAAAACTGGGCGATTGAGGCGCCATCCTTCCGTGTGCGGGAAGCTTCCGCGAAGAGACGGATGATGTCATAGCTGTGACTTGCAGTGTAATTGCTCTCTCCGGGATACTTTATTCGGAATTTTTCCAGGAAGTCAGGGCGAGCGTCGGCGCCCGTGGAGTAGACCGCGTTATGCAACAGCTTGCCAGTAGCATGAAAACTCGCCTTGTCTTCAAAGGTCTCATATCCGAAGAGTGGCGCCGAGATTCCGAGCTCTCGTGCTTGCCTCACGATGGAGGCGAGTTGCCCCGGCCAAAAAGCGATTATGAGCCCATCAGCCGCACCCTTCGCCTTGATCTTGAGGAGCGTTGACCGCATGTCGGTTGCGTCTGAGCTGATCTCTTCGTCGGCGATTATCTGAAGCGCGCCCTCATCGTGCACATGTTGCGCGAAGGCGTCCCTCATGGCGAGAGGAAAGCTACTAACCTGAGTTACCATGGCTACTCGCTTCTTGCCGTGCCGCTTAAGGTAATCGTAGAGAGTTTTGGTCTCGGTCTCTGGGATTGGCCAATAGTTGAAGGAGTAGCGATGTACCCGAGAAACTGCTGGATCGGATGCCACTGCTAGTTGCGGAATTTTGCGAGCCTCACTTAAGCCTGCCACCGCTAGGGCTGTGCCCGAGGACCATGTGAGGAGAGCATCTGCCTTATCGATAGTCAGGAGCTTGTGCGCGGCGGTGACGGAACGAGAGTTGTTAAGCCCATCATCTTCGATGATGACCTTGATGCGAGCTTTGTCGGACGCAGAGAGGTCTTCAAGTGCAAGCTCGATGCCGCGCTTGCTTGCGAGCCCAAACGCCGCTGAGGATCCTGTCAGGGGAAGAATCGCTCCTATGACAAGCGAGGGCTCTGATGAGCCTTGCGCTAGACTCTCGGTCATCGTGCCCAATCCGGAGAGGGCAACCAAGAGTGAGATGAGCAGGCGTACATTCATGCCCATTACTTCTTGCATACATTGGTCTTGCGGCACTCTCTGATGAGGTTCCCCAAACCGGTTCTCACTGAGGTGATTGCGCCGATCTCCACACCGGTGCCACTCCCTGTTTTCGTCGCCGACAATGAGCGTCCACCTCCGATGGCTTGAGAGGAGGGGATGTGTGCGGTCTTAGTCGTTCCGACCGTTGCTGTCGATGAAACGAATCCGTCATCATGAAAAGCATCAATGGTGAGTGAGTAGCCGGGTGAGGCGAAGAGAAGGCAGCAGATCAGTGGAATAACCAGTCGGGCAAACGACATAACGGAGGTTTCCTAGGTGCCATTAGGGTAGCATCCGCGAAGCTGAGCAACAATCAGGAAAACAGCGAGTGTGCCAAGCGTCTGCGCAGTCTACGCACTGGTTTTATGGCTGCAGAGGGTGTTGTCGGCAGCGGGGAGAAAGCGTCAGGTCGCTCAAGCGTGGGTATCCGATCTCTAACATTGGCAGGAAACGCCCCGGATCGGAGATAAGAGCTGCGTAGTCCGAGATAGTATTAATGTTCACGTGATCTGCAGTTATTTGAACTTCGAGAAGTGCGTGGTTGTGCCACGCAGTGTGGATGGCGGCGGTAAAGGGGGAGTTGTGAGGATAGCGAGTCAGGTTCCTGTGGCAATTTTGGGCAGCTTCGCGGAGAAATCCGTGGCTGGCAACGGCATCTTGGATGAAGGCACGATCACCGTGGGTGTCGCGAGTAACGATGGTGAGGAATTTTTGACCCTGCGCATGCTCCGCTACAAGGCGTGAGTAATCTGTGGTTGTCAGGCAATCCCCAGCAGTGATGAGG
>JALRCK010000290.1 GCA_023262305.1 Deltaproteobacteria bacterium | reverse complement strand
TTGAAACCTCGTAATTGAAATCAACGTGACCCGGCGTGTCGATCAGGTTGATCTGATACGTCTCTCCATCCTGAGCCTTGTAGGAGAGTCGTACCGTCTGGGCTTTAATGGTAATCCCCCGCTCTCGCTCCAAGTCGAGCTTGTCGAGGAATTGCGCCTGCATCTCTCGAGCTTGAAGAGCACCTGTTGCCTCAAGGATACGATCCGCAAGGGTCGACTTGCCGTGGTCGATGTGCGCGATGATGCTAAAATTTCGAATCTTGTCTCTGGACGTCACAACACCACTCAATGTCTAGCGAGCCTCTTCGCCGTTGCGCAACCGCTCGTCGAAATCAGCTATCGTTCTCTTCAGTCCAGTATCGAGGTCAACCGTTGGCTGCCATCCCAACTCCTTCTTAGCGATGGAGATGTCGGGCTGCCGCCGAGTAGGATCGTCTTTTGGAAGAGGCTTATGAACTATCTTTGACCGGGACCCAGTCAGGCTGATGATTCGCTCAGCGAGTGCCTTAATCGGCATCTCATTTGGATTTCCAAGATTGACCGGTCCGTGGAAGCCGTCCTTGTTCATCATCGCAACGAAGGCACGAACGAGGTCATCTACGTAGCAGAACGATCGGGTCTGGCTACCCTCTCCGTACACCGTGATATCCTCACCTTTTAACGCTTGGACGATGAAATTGGAGACTACCCGCCCATCATTGAATAACATACGGGGACCGTAGGTGTTGAAGATGCGCACAATCCGAGTATCAACATGCCCCTGATCTTGATAGCTCATGGTCAAGGTCTCAGCCACTCGCTTACCCTCGTCATAGCAGCTGCGCGGACCTATCGGATTCACATTCCCCCAATAGGACTCCTTTTGAGGGTGCTCCAGTGGGTCTCCATACACCTCCGAGGTTGAGGCCAAGAAGAAGCGCGCCTTCACGCGCTTTGCGACCCCGAGCATGTTGATGGTGCCGGTGACATTCGTTTTAATGGTCTTAATCGGATTGTACTGATAGTGCACGGGCGAGGCCGGACAGGCCAAGTGATACAGCTGATCACACTCAAGCAGGATCGGCTCCGTAACATCGTGGCGGATGAACTCGAAGTTCGGATTGCCCATCATGTGGCGGATATTGCGCTTTGTTCCGGTGAAGAGGTTATCAACTGCGATGACCTCATGCCCTTGACCGAGCAGTACATCGCACAGGTGCGACCCGATAAATCCAGCCCCTCCAGAAACTACAACTCTCGCCATATCACCACTCCTTTTTCGCCGCGCTCAACTACCACGTTACCGCTGGGCGACCCACGCTATAGTAGGTGAACCCGTGCGCACGCATATCGGCGACCTCATAAATATTTCGTCCATCAAAGATCACAGGAGAGACAAGCTCCGCTTTAATCTTCTTGAAATTCGGCTGCCTGAAGGCGTTCCACTCCGTGCATACGATCAGCGCATCTGCTCCCCGCACCGCATCGTAGTTACTCTCGCAGTACTCGATCTGAGAATGCTCACCAAATTTCTCCTTAAACGTCCCGTTTGCCTCTGGGTCGAACGCCTTGACTCGAGCGCCGAGCTTCACCAGCTCAGAGCAGATCGCGAGGGCCGGAGCCTCACGCACGTCATCGGTTTTTGGCTTGAACGCCAACCCCCACATCGCAAACGTCTTTCCGCGCACCTTATTCTCACCAAAGTGCTCCTTAATCTTGTGAACCATGAGCATCTTTTGGCTCTTATTCACCTCTTCAACAGAACGAGCGATCCGGAGATCGACCCCGTGATCTTTACCGGTGCGAATCAGTGCTTGAACGTCTTTCGGGAAGCAGGAGCCACCATACCCGATACCCGGGAAGATGAAACTCATGCCGATTCGCGAGTCGGTTCCGATTCCAACTCTCACCTTACTGATATCGGCGCCGGAATTCTCGCACAGGTTTGCTATCTCATTCATGAACGAAACGCGCAGAGCGAGCATCGCGTTGGCAGCATACTTCGTCATCTCCGCCGAGCGGATATCCATCACAAGGATCGGATTATTGGTGCGAACGAACGGAGCATAGAGTTCACGCATCACCGCCGCGGACTTCTCGCTAGCCACACCAACAACAACTCGATCGGGTCGCAAGAAGTCGTCGATCGCCGCGCCCTCCTTGAGGAACTCAGGGTTGCTAATAACCTCAACCGGGAACTTAGAGACCTTTTCTATCTCTGCCTTTACCAAGTCGGCAGTTCCGACGGGCACCGTTGATTTATCGACCACGAACTTCGGTCCATTCATGTTCTCCCCGATCGCACGAGCGACTGCGAGCACATGTGTGAGATCTGCCGAGCTATCCTCATCTTGAGGAGTTCCAACGGCGATAAATATAATTTCCGATGCATGCACCGCGTCTTTTATAGAGGTCGTGAAAGTGAGGCGCTTTGCTTTCGCGTTGCTCTTCACCAGATCCTCAAGTCCCGGCTCAAAGATCGGGATCTCTCCGCCATTCAACGCGTCGACCTTGCTCTGGTTAATGTCCACGCAGATAACATCGTTGCCGGTCTCCGCAAAACACGCACCCGCAACCAATCCGACATAACCCGTGCCAACTACCGCTATATTCATGTATGCAAGTCTCCTCAACTACGCCTCAGAGGGTTTCCTATCCCCCAATAATTCGGCAGCAAGAGTGCCCCAAACAACACCAACAACCATGTGACGCGCCTAATAGAGCGCTCCCATCCGTGTCTATAAGGTCACCACCGGGTTATAGCCGAACGCTCTAAGGAGATCAAAGGGTTGAAACCTTTCGGAAAGTCTCGAAATATCATCGCCATACGACCTCTGCCTACTGAATTCCTGCGCCCTCTACCCCGCCGAAAATGCGCCCTCAATAGTTAAGCCCCTCCCTCGGACCTACCGATGTAGCCATATGCGCTTAAAAACGGGGTTACATCTGGTTGTAGGGCTAGCGGTTGCTATGCTCTCAACTCTGGTTTCAGGGGGGTCTGCGGTAGCCGAGCAAAAGCTCGTTTACCCCGGAGCGATTCTCTCCGTATCCGGTCCCTCGGGCGCACGCGCTGCGTTCAGCACCAACCTCGCAACTGTCTCAAGCGCCACATCCTTTTCCTCAACACAACTCGCACCACGTGCCCTCCTGATCAAAGAGCGCCGTCTTGGAGCGCTCTCCCTGATGAGCACTACGGAAACACCGGAGCCCTACTCTCGAAAGAACGATCTGTGCAAAAAGGCCAAGACTCGGCGCCTCCTCTCTCAGCTGGGCGGTCGAGCTCGCTGCTCTCCCAATTGGGCCCTCTTCACGACAGCAACACCGAACGATTCGTACCTCCAGTTCCAATGGGCGATAGCGAACATGACGTTGTCATCTGCGTGGGATTACACAACCGGCTCAACCGACAACCAAGCGCTCGTTTTGGTTGTCGATACCGGAGTCGACTATAATCACCCAGACCTTTTCGGAAACATGTGGGCAAACCCCAAGGAGATCCGGGGGAACGGCATTGACGATGACAGAAATGGCTACATCGATGACGTCTACGGGATCAACGCCATCACCAAATCGGGGGATCCCTACGATGACAACGGACACGGAACCCATGTCGCAGGCATCTTGGGAGCACGTGGAAATAACGCCCGCGGGGTGGCGGGGGTGAATTGGTCGGCAAAAATAGTTGCTGCAAAGTTCCTCGATGCAAATGGCTCGGGAAGCCTTTCAAATGCGATCACCGCACTTAATTACGGAGTGACGCTTAAGCGAGCCGGACACAACGTCGTTGTGAGCAATAACTCGTGGGGGGGTGGCTCCTACTCGAGCGCTCTCGCTGCAGCGATATCAGCCGCGAACGACGCCGGAATCCTTTTCGTGGCATCCGCCGGAAACTCGGCACGCAATAACGATACTACCCTTACATACCCGGCGAATTATGACTACCCGAACGTCATTTCGGTAGCTTCGATCACGTCGAGCAACGTCCTCTCCTCCTTCTCGAACTACGGAGCGACCTCTGTCGATATCGCAGCACCCGGGTCTGGCATCTACAGCACCTACCCTGGTAGCCGTTACGCATCCCTCAGCGGAACGTCAATGGCAGCCCCTCAAGTATCCGGCGTTGTGCTCTTGGC
>JALRCK010000028.1:2469-13325 GCA_023262305.1 Deltaproteobacteria bacterium | reverse complement strand
GAAACAGCTTCGAGCAAAGCTCTGAATCGAGTCATCGAGGTTGTACATTCCCATAGCGACACCGCTACCTGGGAAGTCAAAAACTTCGTGCTCGATCGCTGGTCCACCGTCAGCTGGCTGGAACTTCATCGTTAACTTTCCTTTGCCAGGAACTTTAAAGTCCGTTGCGCGATACTGATCACCGAAGGCGTGGCGCCCTACGACGATCGACTCTGTCCATGTCGGCACTAGACGAGGGACGTTCTTACAGATGATCGGCTCTCGGAAAACCGTTCCGCCAATGATGTTTCTGATGGTCCCATTCGGGGATTTCCACATCTTCTTGAGGCTGAACTCCTTCACACGATCCTCGTCTGGGGTGATCGTGGCGCACTTAATGCCTACTCCGAACTCCTTGATAGCCTCTGCGGAGTCAATCGTTACCTGGTCGTTGGTGGCATCTCGATTCTGAATCGAGAGATCAAAGTACTTTATATCGATGTCCAAAAAGGGAAGGATGAGCTTCTCTCGGATGTACTGCCAGATGACCCTGGTCATCTCATCGCCATCAAGCTCTACAACTGGGTGTTCAACGTGGATTTTTACTGTCATATAGCCCTCTTCTAGGTTGGGTGTATCAATACCAAGGATGACGAGGCGGTAAAAGGGTTTGGTTTTCGAAACTTACCGAGACCCTAGGGAAGCTCGCCCCCTCCCCTCACCACCATCAGGACCATAATTGAAGGCGTTTTTATCGCTGAGGCTCCATGCTACCGTACCCGAAACTATGGACACTATTTCCTGCATTATATTAGCCGCCGGCGCTGGAAAGCGCATGGGAGGCGACCTCCCTAAGGCGATAACTCAAACCCGCGAAAAGGCTCTTATTGATCACCTCCTTGACGCTGTAGCCCCACTTAACCCAGCAAAGACGATCGTCGTTGCCGGTCACAAACAGGAGCTCTTAAAGTCTCATCTGACAAGCTCGCCAAGCGCCAAGGGGCACCGCATCGAGGTCGCTATCCAGGATCAACAGCTCGGAACCGGTCATGCCGTAAAGTGCGCGCTGACGGCCCTCGGGGATTTCAAAGGAACGGTGCTCATAACGTACGCCGACCATCCCCTCTTTACCACCGAAACCTTAAACCTCTTTCTCTCCTACCATTCGTTCAAAAAGGCGACGGTAACGATGCTCTCGTTTAAGGCCCCTCCCCCCAACGGTTATGGAAAAGTACTTCGAGATACCAAAGGTGGGGTCATCCGAATTACGGAGGCCAAAGACTGCAATCCAGAAGAGGCCCTCATCTCCGAGGTTAACTCCGGATTCTATGCCGTCGATTCAGCTTTTCTTAAACCAGCCATCGAGTCACTCTCAAACAACAACGCACAGGGCGAGTACTACCTCACGGATATCGTTGAAAAGGCGAGCAAGGAGGGACAAACGGTTGCGGCGTTCCCCCTCTCTGACGCTACCGAGGCCGCCGGCGTCAACAACCCACTTGAGCTTGCACTTGTGAATGAAGTGCTCGCTCAACGCCAGGTTCATCGATTACAGAGCGAGGGCGTTATCTTCGTTGACCCAAAGAGCTGCTTCCTTGATGCCCACGTTTCCATAGCTCCCGGCGCTCGGATTGGGCCAAATGTTCAGCTTCGCGGAACAACCTCAATCGCAGCTTCTGCGGTGATAGAAGGCACAGCAATCATCAAGAACTCTACGATTGGAAAGGGCGCTATCATTAAACTTGGGTCTCATGTTGAGGATGCCTCAGTCGGAGAGGAGACCTCTGTCGGACCTTTTGCTCATGTACGGCCAGGCTCTAAACTCGGAGCACACTGCCGCGTAGGAAATTTCGTTGAGACAAAGAATGCGACCCTTAACGATGGCGCTAAAGCATCACACCTGACCTACCTCGGGGACTGCGTTGTTGGAAAGGACACCAACATCGGCGCTGGAACGATCACCTGCAACTACGACGGCTACAAGAAAGCCACTACTACCATCGGGGAAGGCGTGTTCATCGGAAGTAATTCAGCGCTCGTCGCCCCTCTCACCATAGGCAACGGTGCTCTCGTTGCCGCAGGCTCTGTAATCACTCGAGATGTTCCATCGGATGCTCTCGCGCTCGGACGCGCCAAGCAGGAGAACAAGGAGCAGTGGGCGAAGCGGCGGCGTGAGGGGATCAAGTAACCTGCCTAATCCTACCAGTACCATTCAACAAGCTCGGCATAATTCCGCCCCCAACGGATGTGGAGGGGCGGGCTATGACCGCCCGTAAGATTGAACAACCTCGGTGAAATCAAATCACCGCATCAAGAGAGGCGAGCCTTACGGATCTGGAGGGGCGGGCTACGACCGCCCGTAAGATAAAACCACCTTGGTGAAATCACATCCACCGCATCAAGAGAGGCGAGCCTTACGGGCGGTCATAGCCCGCCCCTCCAGACGATGTCGTAGCCCCAAAGCTCCCCTCTCGGTATCGCTTCAAGTAGAGAGCTATGATCGCGATAGTTGCGGGCGTGATCCCAGAGATTCGAGAGGCCTGCCCAATCGTCGCAGGCCTATGCTTCTTAAACTTGTCGATAGCTTCTCTACGAAGCTGCGTTATCTGGTCATAGGGGAAATCCATCGGTATCTCCTCTGACTCAATTCTCTTGAGGCGCTTCACTTCATCCTCTTGCCTGTCGAGATAGCCCTTAAACTTAAGCTCAATCTCTACCGCTGCGCGCAGATCTGTTGAAAGATCTTCAGAGTACGGGAACTGCTCAAGGATATCGTCGAACGCTAGCTGTGGTCTCTTCACAAGCTGTGCCAGTGAGGCTCGATCTTTTAAAGCAGCCGTGCCCTTACTCTCGAGCCACGCGTTAGTTTCACCATTTGGCTTGGCATATGTCGTGGAGAGCCATGCAGTTGCTCTCTCATACGCAGCTTGACGATCCTCAAAGGCTCGTCGTTGCCCCTCGTCGAGGAGTCGGTGTGCAAGAGCTATCGGACAGAGGCGCACCGCTGCGTTGTCCTCTCGCAAGATCAGCCGATACTCAGCTCGAGATGTGAACATGCGGTACGGCTCATCGACCCCGCTCGTTGTGAGGTCATCGGTCATAACACCGATGTAGCCCTGTCCGCGGGTGATAACGAGGGGCTCCTTACCTAAAACTTTTAAAGCTGCATTGGCGCCAGCGATCAATCCCTGCGCGCCCGCCTCTTCGTATCCACTCGTCCCGTTAATCTGTCCCGCAAGATAGAGACCCGAAACTCCCTTGGTTTCGTAGGTCGGCAAAAGCTCGCGAGGATCAACAAAATCGTATTCGACGGCGTATCCGGGTGCTAAGAACTCAACATTCTCAAGCCCTCGAATCTTGCGAATAAAGCTCTGCTGTATCTCAAATGGTAGTGATGTAGAGATTCCATTCGGGTAAACGATATCTGAGGTAAATCCTTCCGGCTCAAGGAATACCGGATGGCTCTTCTTATCGGCGAAACGAAAAACTTTGTCCTCGATCGATGGGCAGTACCGTGGTCCGCCTGACTTAATCTGACCGTTGAACATCGGGCTGCACTCACGATTGGAGCGAATGATGTCGTGGATCTCTTCGTTCGTTGTTGTCTGCCAACACGATATCTGCTGACGATCGATCGATTTCGTCATGAACGAGAACGGTGGGGGTGGTGTGTCGCCAGGGTGCTCAAGGAGCCCCTCAAAATTAATCGTCGAGCGACGAAGTCTCGGAGGCGTTCCAGTTTTTAGTCTTCCGAGGGGAAATCCGAGCGCACGAAGTGAGTCACTCAGGTCGTTTGATGCCTTATCACCAAGGCGCCCTCCTTGGCTCTGCGTGGGGCCGGTGTGCATGAGTCCTCGAAGAAACGTTCCGGTGGTAAGAACGACTCCCCCCGCTTCAATCAAACTACCATCTGCCAGACGAACACCTATTACCTCGTTGCCTTGCGTCTCTATTGAGCTGGATTCACCCTCTACGATCGTGAGGTTTGGAACCCCAGAGAGAAAGCTCTGAACCCATCCTTTATAGAGATCCCGATCGGCCTGCGCCCGGGTAGCTTGCGCGGCTGCGCCCTTGCTCGAGTTGAGGGTCTTAAACTGAATACCAGTGGCGTCTATCGCCCTACCCATGAGACCGCCAAGGGCATCAAGCTCCTTCACGAGGTGTCCCTTTCCAACCCCACCGATAGCTGGGTTGCACGACATCTGACCGATCCCCTCAAGCCGTAAAGAAACGAGCACAGTTGGTACCCCAATCCGGGCTGCGGCATAGGCAGCCTCAATACCGGCGTGCCCCCCTCCTACAACCACTATGCGCCTTGTTTTCAAACGCCTTTCCACCAACTTACCGCTGCCCAAAAATTTAAACTAAAAATCAAAATATCAATTCAATACAAACACTTGCACATCAACTGGTCGATTGTGTGCCTGCGCCTTCACACCCATGAGGAACCCTTTCCGCCACCCACCTCATCTGCAAGTAAGGGGCTCCCGATGTGTGGGACCCCTTTCCGCCGCATTGCTGGCGGAGAGATGTTTAAAGCTACGGCGAGAGCCGATATGAAAAGAGTTGTTATTTCCCAAAAACTGACCACCCTCAAGGCCGCACTACATGTAGCAGCCAAGTGCGCCGGATTGGCCTCCTACGTTACCCTGGTTTTCCTTCTGACTCAAAAAAACCTAGCGGATCAAGCCGCCCAAGAGACCAAAGCCATCCAAGAAAGTCAGGAGACCTTAGAGAGGGTAAAGGCACACAGACGGACCCAACAGGCCACTTTTGTTTCTAAAATCATACGGTTACACACCTCCCCGAAGGAGGATGTACGGGGGTTAGCTGAGATCATCGTTAGCGAGAGCGAGAAAGCCAACTTTGACCCGCTCTTCGTTGCCGCAGTTATTCGATCAGAGAGTATGTTTAAGAACCGCGCCATCTCCTCCCGCGGAGCAAAAGGCCTCATGCAGCTGATGCCGGCTACCGGAAAATACATCTCAGAGCGCGAGAATATAGCCCTGAAGAAGAGCGATGACCTCCACGATCCAGCGATCAACGTGAGAATCGGCATCGCCTACTTGAAATATCTCGAAGCAAAATTTCATGGCAACCGAGAGCGAGTGCTACTCGCATACAACTGGGGACCCGCAAATGTTGCTCTCTCTATGAAAGGAGCTGCTACTCCGCCCTCACAGAGCGTTCAGTACGCGAAGAAAATTCTCGCAGCTCATAGCCAGTGGGAGGATGAATTCACTCAGCTTGCTCGAACGACAGAGATCGCATCATCCCTCTCAATGCTCGGATAAGATCATCGGGCGATCGAGACACGACCGGAGCGCCCCACTGCGATCAACCCTTCCGATTCCAAATCAAGAAGAGCTCTCTCGACTTTCTTCTTTTCGTAGACGAGTGTGGACAGCACCTCGTCACGCTTAATTCTCGCTCTCGATACGACAAGCTTGAGCACCGCAGCCCGAACCTGGCGCTGGGACCCCTGAAACCTCGACTGTTTTACATGGTGTTTGCTGCGCGCGTTGACTCCCTTCGTGTGCTTCTTGAGCACAACACCGATATCCATCAGCGCATAAAACCATGTGCGAGGATCCTTTCGGCACATCGTCTCGGCAACCTTGTCGAGGATCTCACTATCACTCACCTCTGATGCGTGAGGGTAAAAGACATGTAGGTACACCGCGCGTATGTTGGTTTCGATCATCGGCGCCGCCTCTCCAAATGCAAAGGCTGCAACGGCCGCTGCCGTGTAGGGCCCGACGCCAGGAAGCTGTTTCAAGGCGTCCGCGCTGCGTGGAGGCTTGCCGCCGAACTCCTCACAGACACTCCGCGCCGCCTTGTGGAGGTTAAACGCGCGTCTGTAGTAGCCAAGCCCCATCCACACCTTCACCACCTCTGCTGGAGAGGCATCGCTCAGAGCTTTCCACGTGGGAAAAGCCTTGAGGAACTCAGCGTATTTTACAACGACTCTCTCCGTCTGCGTTTGCTGCAGCATCACCTCACTGACAAGTATCTTGTAGGGGTCCTTCGTTCGTCGCCACGGAAAGTCTCGTCCGTAGTTTTTAAAGTACGTGCGAACGAATCGCTGAAAGGCAGCCACCGTTGGCGGACCTTTTGCTGCAAGCTCATTCAACGCGATGATAGGATCTAAACGCTGCGACATCGGTCCTTGAGCATACCCAGGCTCCGTTTAAAATCTAGGGTCGATGTGAAAAATATCCCTCAAATGAGAGATCCTACATCAGTGCGTCTTAAACCTTTCAGCCGTCCACGAATATGAAAGATCATTGCCGTGCTCATCCTTCATCCCAGAGAGAATCCTGCTTCTCCCTCGAAGTCGCGTGCCATCGTGGGAGATGTTCACTGTGGTCTCAACATGCGCAGAGCCTGCTCCATAAATTGTAAACTTTATAGTTCGCTCCTGTGAGCCATTGCTGTGCGCGATGCTTCCGCGAAGCGGAATGGCCGCTGCCACATGTTCCGCTCCAAGCCCCTCCTTAGCCTGTTCTGAGAGCGTCGTGTCTATCAACGAAAAGCCGCGTACTCCTCCATTCTTCAATCCATAGAGCCCAAGGATTCCACCGTAGGTTCCATCAGGGTAGCTCCATTGCCACAAACCATCGATGTCAGTGGGCGCACGCTCAAGGGCTCCGTATTCGGCGGGCTTGAGGTCTTGGTCCCCCGGATCCGCCGCAAATTGATTAAGTGACGCCAAGGTAGATACAAGCTGATCCCGCGACATCCCCTCCGTGCCGTACCAGTCTACCGCCACCCCGCCTTCGGTGATTCCACCAACAACACGTTCATATCCGTGGGTCACATAAATGCTCCTCGTTCGATCATTTTGTCGGTCAGGCTTAAAGAAGAGTGTTGTAATACCCTCGTGCGCGAGCGTACGAACCTCTCCCTTTTGGCTTACACCATCACGGTTCTCATCAAACCAGAGTCCAAGGGGCTCTAGTTCGGTGTCCGAGATCTTTTCATCACCGTTGGTATCAAGGGTGGCCAACGCCTCAAATCCATTGCTCCACGCTACGCTCATGCCGTCATGAATATCGGCGAGCGACTCATGCCGCCGAGCTGCGACTCGCTTACCGCCGAAGGTCCACTCACCAAATAGTTGGTGGGCTGACGAGATCTCGCCCTTATGCGCAGGGTCGTATACGAGAAGCGGTGCGCGAGCCGAAGCACGCCACTGATACCACATGCCGGACTTGGCTGGATTGAGCGGAAACTGCGTAAGAATTACTCGACCGTCTACCTCATCTCCTGGACCGAGGATGAGCGAGATCGGAGATGCGGTCTGCGTCCACATCGCTAAGCATTGCTTATGTGCCACGAAGAACGCCTCGTTACTCACGGTCAGATTGCACGCGGCGTCAAAGGTCACATATTGAATCCCCGAGCCTCCATTGAAGTAGGGCCCCAAGATCTTTTTCGCTAAGCAGTCTTTACTACCGTTTCTGTCGCCGGCGCACTCCGCGTCCCACTGCCTCAGCCTTTGGTCAACACATGGATGGATGTGAGCAGGGCGATTATTTTTGTCGTATCCGTAGTTGACCTCTTTGTGCCCGTCACCACGCTTTCTGTAGACAGAGATGATGTTGTAGGGGCATGAGGAGAAGCACGATGTGCCCTTCCCACACCCACATCCTTGGTCGGTCTCTCCCGTGCAGCCACATTCATTCGGAGCCGGTCTTCCGCATCCACACACACGGTTACTATCCTGTGAGCAACCACACGCTCCTGGCGCCGGATTGCCACAACCGCATCCGAGATCTTGAGCAGTTCCATTGATAACACCGAGACAATCCGAAAAATTCTCCGGGCTGCGCACATACAAATTCTGAGCATGTGCTGGCGAAAGGTGAAGTGCAGATATAACTATGATGAGCGCCACGAGAGTGGCAGAACGCTGAAAACCCATGTAGATCCCCCCCAGGAAATACAGTCCCCTACTTCCTGATATGGAGATCTCTGGACGTGCTGCGCACTATAGGGGACAGACAACCTAAAAAGGCATTGAAATGAGCTAGTTAGAGATACGCCTAAAACGTCACGCCCGCTCCCAGGTGGAAGCCCTCAAAGCTATCCCCTGTTACATAGCTCGCACCAACCGTCATGGTAGAGAAAAGAGCATCCTCGTCCAAAACCTTAGCAACGACATCGGAGCCCACCTCATAGAGATCTCGAAGTCCAAGTCCTGCAACCGCGCCGCCACTAATATTGTTCCATTGAAACATCGGTCGAACATAGAACGAGGCTCCCGCTGCTGTTACGTCAGTGGGTATGAGAACATCAAATCGATTTGAACACAGTCCCGTACTGGAGTTGACGTCTATGAGGTGCGAGTCATCACTGATGGTATCATTCAAAAGGTAGCTGTACGCTATCTGGTAATTGAAGATGCCGAACCCCAGATCGTGCTTGTAAAATAACTTGAGCGCCGGCGTGTAGGTGAATACATCCATCACCCAATTAAAAAGCTCACTCTCATATATCTCAAGATAGGTTTGACTGTACGGATTGTTGAAATCGTAGCGATTCTTAATGTGGCTGTATGAAAGCGACACCTGTGGCGAGAGCGTGAACGAATCAGAGAGCTTGATGAGCGCACCTCCTCCGGCCGAGAGAGCAAAAAGTGACGTCACCGTGAAATCAGCCTCTCCCTCACCCGTTGGGGGATTATACCCTGCTGTGGTGCGCAACATCGCTGCATTACCAATAATGACTGGACGTACCGCGTCACTGTTCTCACCCAGCGCTACCTGTCCGGGCAGACGAATGGTCGTATAATCCTTGTCGGGTTGCGAGTTCTGTCGTTGTGAATATCGACCCGTTGAGATCGCCTCCTGGGATGCAAAGAGGGTGTTAGCATTAACCGACTCGTTGACGATGCCGTTCATGAATGCAGCGACGTCACCCGAATTTTGAAATGGCGATTGTTGGGCGCTTGAGGGGTACGCCGCTAAACACGCTCCTAGTAGACATCCGAAGAAGAGTTTGGCTTTCACAGTGGGTTCAGAAGATACAACGCACTTACCGAGAGTCAATCATCGGGCTAATGCTTGACGAAAAAAGCATCTTTCACGCCGTTAGGGAGCTGCCCGTACGACGCGCCCCAGATGCGTCATCTGGCAGCCTAAAAACTGGAAATGGCACTAACCCACACCGTGGGTACCAGAAAACGCCTTCTCGATAGCTGATAACACCGCGGTCCGACTGTTTGACCGACGCCACAGCGTCCGATCGGCTCGTGCCCCCTGGTGAGTCAACGGAATGGCTAAAAACGTGCCACCTCGTTCATGCTCAAGCTCAATTCGCACCCGCTCCCCGTTGGCGAGAACGATCTCGTCCCTGTCAAATCGGGGACCGTGAGCATCGGGCTCCATGTGCATCGTGTCTGTTTGAAGAAGCGCTTGTGCCTCAAGCGCTCCCTGCGCCGTGAAAATTCGTTCAACATATCCGATGTCGATTCCAGTAGTTTGAAAATCAGGGTTGGCCAGAATCCACGCGTGAAACGGAATCGTTGTTGGCACTCCTGATATGCTGTACGTCTTTAGAAACTGAAACGCGTTAAAGAGCGCGGCCGCCCTCGACTCTCCGCGAACGATAACCTTGCTTACAAGCGAATCATAGAACGGAGGGATCGTATCGCCGACGCGATATCCACAATCTTCTCTTACCTCAGCAGAGTCCCCTCGCCTCCACTCGGTGATAGTGCCGAGAGCCGGTCGAAATCCCTCAAACACATCCTCAGCGTTAATCCGTAATTCGATCGCATGTCCCGTGAACGAGATCTCATCTTGCTTGAGTGGAAGCCTCTCTCCCATGGCGACACGGAGTTGAAGCTGCACGAGATCTGTGCCGGTCACTATCTCTGTTATCGGATGCTCAACTTGGATGCGGGTATTGATCTCTAGGAAATAAAAGTCTCTTCCAGAAACGAGAAACTCCGCGGTTCCTGCGTTGTAATATCCGACGCTCTTCGCCGCGGTTACTGCAGCCTGATGGATCATCTCGCGAACATCCGAGTCCAAAAATGGCGCTGGAGCCTCCTCTACCAGCTTCTGATGTCGTCGCTGCGCCGAGCAATCGCGCGTACCGAAGTGCACAACATTTCCGTGCTTATCCCCAAAGAGCTGCACCTCGACATGTCGAGGACCTTCGATAAATTTTTCACAGTACACCTCTGGGCTTCCAAAATTTTTCTGCGCCTCCGCTCGCGCCCGCTCGACCGACTCCTGCATCTCAGAAGCGGCGCGCACGATCCGCATGCCCCGGCCCCCACCCCCTGCCGCCGCTTTAATGATAACCGGAAAGCCTATGCCAGTAGCTGCCGCGATAAGCTGCTCATCGGTCTCGGCACCCTCACTACCCGGGGTAATAGGAACACCAGCTGCTGCAACCGTCCGTCGGGCCGTGGTCTTTACGCCCAGGGCGCGAATACTGTCAGGTGAAGGTCCCACAAAGATAAGGCCTGCCTCGCCCACCTTCTGGGCGAAATCTGCATTCTCAGAGAGGAATCCGTAGCCGGGGTGAATGGCTTGGCACCCCGAAGCTAGGGCTGCCTCTAGTATCTTTTCCTGATTGAGGTAGGACTCCGCGGCTGTTTGGCCCCCGATACGCACAACCTCGTGAGCCTCCTGAGAGGCGAGCGACCCCGCATCAACATCGGAAACCGCGAGTACCGGCTTAATCCCCATCTGGGAGCACGCCTTTATAACACGACGGGCAATTTCTCCCCGATTTGCAATTAATATCTTATTGAACATCATTACCCCTTAGGATTAAGTAGAAAAAGAACCTGATCATACTCCACTGGTTGGGCATCTTCTACAAGAATTTTTTCAATGGTACCAGAAATTTCACTTTCA
>JALRCK010000028.1:0-2459 GCA_023262305.1 Deltaproteobacteria bacterium | reverse complement strand
TCTATTCTGCCGCTAATCTTTTAGGCTTGAGTTTATATGAGTAATTCTACAACCAACCCTCATCACCACAAGGTAATCATTCTTGGCTCTGGTCCCGCTGGTCTCACCGCCGCAATATACACCGGACGGGCCAACCTCAACCCCCTCCTGATTCACGGCCCTCTCGCTGGTGGACAGCTTACAACCACCACAGACGTCGAGAACTTCCCCGGTTTTCCGGAAGGAATCATGGGTCCCGACCTCATGCAGCTCATGGAGAAACAAGCCGTCCGATTTGGAACGACGATAGCCGTTGATACCATCGTTAAGGCTGACGTCACACAGCGGCCTATTAAGCTTGAGGGACAGTCAGGAAAGTACACCTGTGACGCCCTGATTATCTCAACAGGCGCCGCACCAAAGTACATAGGCGCTCAGAATGAGCGCGAACTGCTCGGATACGGCGTTTCCACATGCGCCACATGCGATGGAGCCTTCTTCCGAAACAAGATTATTACCGTTGTAGGTGGCGGTGATTCGGCTTGCGAGGAAGCCTCATTCCTGACCAGATTCGCTAGCAAGTTGTACCTGATCCACAGAAGAGACACCCTTCGAGCCTCAAAGATCATGCAAGACCGAGTATTCCAGAACCCAAAAATTGAGGTCATCTGGAACAAGAATGTGCTCTCTGTCGAGGGAACAAAGAAGGACGGCGTTACTGGTCTCGTTCTTGAGGATACCGTTACAAAAGAGCGATCAAACCTCGCAACTGACGCACTCTTTGTGGCGATCGGTCACACCCCGAATTCTCAGCTCTTCAAGGGGCAACTTGAGATGGACGAGAATGGCTATCTTCTCCATAAGCCCGACTCCCCCGAGACAACCGTTCCCGGTGTCTTTGTAAGCGGAGATGTTCAAGACCATGTATTCCGGCAAGCTGTAACAGCCGCAGGCTCTGGATGTCAGGCAGCTATCAGCGCCGAGAGATACCTTGAGAGCCTCCACGAATAGAGACTCCTACGCGGGCTGATGAGCGGTTCGGTGATGCTTTCTGGGGGTTAGCCCACCAGGGTTACCACTTGCTATTTCTACCGGATTAAACCGATAGATAATAATAAGTTAAGTACCTTATCCACAAAAGAGCCGGGATTTTGTGGATAAGTTGTGTCGAGTCTTTTAGTTTTCTGTGGAAAACCGGACTAACAACTCGCCGGTGCATACCGCTAAGTGACATTCCCTGCGACGAAATCACGACCCCTAAAGACCTGCATGCAATCAAATATCCCGTAGATATCCACACACTTTTCCACAGACTTATCCACAGGTGTTCAGAACAAATAAAAAGGGCCCGTCTTTCGACAGGCCCTTTTGTCCAGAAGGGGTTAACTCCTTGGTGGAGATAACTATGCCTTAAGGAATGCGATTACGAACGCAAGAATTACAAGCGACTCGATAAGCGCCATACCGATAAGCATCGGAGCGAGGAGTTTTCCACCAACTGATGGGTTGCGACCATACGACTCAAGCATTGCGCCTACAGCCTTACCCTGACCAAGTCCGCCGCCGATAACTGCCATACCGATAGCAAGTCCAGCACCGATTGGGCCGAGAGGAGAACCCTGAGTTGCATCCTCTGCTACAGCGTTAGCTACTGGTGCGAAAGCTGCTACGAGGGTTGCTGCGAAGAGAGCGGCTCTCTTAGCGAATGTTCCTACTGTTTTCATCTTACTCTCCTTGTTTTGTTAAATTAAACCGATCCTATATGGATAGCTAAACTAGTGGTGCTCACCCTCTTCATGCTGAGTAGCGAGCATAATGTATATCATCGTTAACACCGTTGGAACGAATGCTTGCATGAAACATACAAAGGTGCCGAGCGCGTAAAAGATAACCGGCACAACAAACGGAACGAGCTCCGACATGATTCCAAGAACGATGTGATCTGCCGAAATGTTCCAATAAAGACGAAGATTTAGGGTCAATATTCTCAAGACCGTACCGAACAGCTCCAGGGGAAGGATGAACCAAGCCAACCACCACACTGGACCAGCAAAGTGCTTCATGTAGTTAACGAGCCCGTGCTCTTTAATCCCGTAGTAGTTAAACGAGATGAAGATCAGGAGCGCAACTGGAACCGTTGTCCACACCGAAGTCGTAGCTGCTGGCATGCCAGGAATGAGACCAATGATATTCAAGACGAAGACATACAGGAAAACTGTTGCTGTGAGTGGAAGGAACTTGCGGTTCTCCTTACCAAGCACCGAGTCTTGGAACGCAACAAACGTCTCGGCAAAAAAATCAAAAATACCCGATATCGTTATCTTTTTCTCTGGAACAACTCCTTGCTCTACTCCCAGAGAGCGACGCCGACGCGAAAGGAAGTTTGCGCTCTGAGCACCTAAAAAGAGCAGGGCTGAACCGATAGCGAGAGCCGTGACGAACTTCTGTGTATTTTCGTCATGCAAACCCAATGAATTTAG
>JALRCK010000289.1:3712-4113 GCA_023262305.1 Deltaproteobacteria bacterium | reverse complement strand
CTTACTGATTTTCTCAAGAGACTGCTGGGACTGTCTCATCTTCGACTTTGGGACAACAGAACGACCGTTGGAGAAGTTCTCGACCTTGATGCAGCTATCGACAGAATAGTTTACACCTACCTCAACCCGGTTCGAGCCGGGCTTGTTAATTCTATCGATGAATATCAAGGATGTAATACTTGGCGGGAGTTCCTGTCTGCACCACCTCAAACGAATGCCGCTTTCGAAAAAGAAGTTCCGTGGGTGCGGGCCCCCGATATTTCCCCTCTATCGGAAATCAACCCATCGCTCTCGGAAGAAAGGCGCCTCTTACGTTCAATTGAACAGCGAACCTCAAAACGCACCACACACAAAATCAAAATCATGCCATTCAAGTGGCTTGAGGCTTTCAAAATCGTAGA
>JALRCK010000289.1:0-3702 GCA_023262305.1 Deltaproteobacteria bacterium | reverse complement strand
ACAAATCGAGCGCATCCGTCAAATAGTTATCAATCGGATTCGCGAGGAGGAGGCAAAACTATCGCCCAAAAAAAATCCAGCCAGAAAGATCGAGGGCTTTATTGTGACGGATACTTATATACCCCGAAAGAGAGAGCGGAAGATATTCATGTATGGCTCAACGAAGGAGATTCGCTGGGAGCATCTTAATTTGTTCGAGAAATTTATTCGGCATTGCGCATGGTGCTATACACTTATGAAACAGGGAGCCCAAAACATTCCTTGGCCACCTGAATGTTTTAAGCCCCCTGGACCTCGGCTATGTAACACTTGGTAGCCTCTAGCCTTGGAATCCCTTCCTGAATAAATCGGGTGAGCACTCGCTTATTCAAAACACGTTCAAACCTTTTTCTTTTCGCAGCAGCGATTCAAGGCAGAGGCATTTTTCCTGCCTGTCTTAAGATTGAGGGTGAGAGTCCTGCTTTTTCGCGACTAACCGAGCCACATTTCATCGTGTATCGACCGACTCATCGCTCGAGGTTACAGAGATGGGGTGTACAAGCAGCGAATAGAGGTGTTGAGGTCAATCGGAGGCGCCTTGTGTTGGGGTGTACCAGCGACTAGTCGCCGACGACTTCGAGGTTGGTGCGCGCAACTTCGAGGTTGGGGTTGAGGGCGAGCGCTGTTTTAAACTCGGTACGAGCTTCATCCCGCTTGCCTATGCGGTCGAGGAGTAACCCGAGATTGTTGTGCGCATATGCATTATTGCCGTCGAGGGCGATCGCTTGGCGCAGATTCGACTCTGCCACCTCTACCTGCCCCAACTCTAACTGAGCAAGCCCAAGGGCACTCCACACTCGGGAGTTTTTCGGCTCAAGCGCTGAAGCCTTGGTCAACGTAAGGACTGCCTCCTGATACTCCTGATTGTCAATCAACAAGAGACCCAGATTGAACTGCGCCACGAAGTTCTTGGGTGACATCTGAGCAACTCGCCTCAAGGAGGACTCGGCGAGCGAAGATTCCCCTAACTTCTCATATACTTCGGCAAGCGCTATGTGAACCCTAATATCGTCGGGCTTCAGTTCAGCGGCGCCCTGCAAAGAGCGACGTGCCTCCTCAAGATTTCCGACTCGCGTATGCATAGTGCCAAGCAGATACTTTGACTCAAAGTGCTTCGGATTGAGCTCGGCAGCTTTTCGATACGACCCGATCCCTGCCTCATAGTGTTGGCTCCGCTCTTGAAGAACTCCAAGATTAAAATGCACTTGATGGTTTGAAGGATCCTTCGCAATCGCTCGCTGCAACATCGCAACCGCCTCAGGCACCTTTCGTTGCTTCTCAAGAATGACCGCGATACCTAGCATCGCACCCACATTATCTGGATGCTGCTCAAGAACTTTTTCGTACTGCTCTCGTGACGCTGATACCTCTCCCTTGTCGAGCAGCACACCCGCGAGTCCAACTCGAAAAGCCTCATCATCTTTTATCTTAATCGCTTCGCGTAACTTAGACTCAGCCCCAACTAGATCACCTTTTCGCTGCAACGCGAGCCCCATATTGAAAAACGCTTCCACCATGTGAGGACAGAGCTGGATCGCCTCATTGTAGAGCGCGATTTCAGCATCTGAGCTATCCCCCATCTGTACACCCTTCTTCACTAATTCAACTGATTTCAGGCATGGTGGTTGGTCGCCGTGCAGATCGCCAGACATGGCTACAAGAAGCATCGCTATCAAAATAACCTTGGTCGATCTTCTAGGCTCTACCTTGATCATCAGCTCTTCTCAAAGCTCCCACTTGTTACCTTCTCACGAGCGATATCACTCGTTGTACTCAGCTCATTTTTGAAAGAGCAGTAACGACCTCTCGCATGCGCTCCTCTGTCACAACAGCTGAAAATCTTACATGACTATCCCACGAGTCCCCGAAAACGATACCCGGAGTCACCAGCACGCCCGTCGCTCTGAGAATTTCGCTTGCTACCCGCACTGAGCAGCTCCTAGAAACATCTCCATCTGGCACCATGTTCGCTGGATAGCGCGCCCAGAGACAAGCACCTGCCTCAGGCTCCTGTACTTCCCACCCTAAATTGCGGAGACCAGAGCTCAGCACCTTCAGGCGTCGGTCATACGACATTACTGTGGGACGCACGAGATCAGTGGTAGAGGTAAGAGCAACGGATGCTGCATACTGCAGGGGTAAGAAGAGCCCGTAATCAGAGTGAGACTTCCACCGAGCTACGGCCTGTACTATCTGACTATCACCAACCAACGCTCCCACTCGCCAGCCAGGCACATTGTAAGCTTTTGAGAGGGAATAAACCTCAACACAACGAACACCCCGCTCTCGAGCACGAAGAGCACTCACTCCTGCCTCTCCCGAGAAGCACATCTCACCATATACGAAATCATTTATGATCGCCGCACTGTGTCGCCAACACACATCAGCAACTGCACTCCACCATTCCTCTGAGACCACCGTTCCTGCCGGATTAGAGGGGAAATTGAGGAGCACCACTCGCGCCCTAGATGAAGCGAGAAGACGATCAAGCGAGGCAGCTGCCTCGCTAGGATCAACCGAACATTCCCACGGAACTACGTTGCCTCCGACAAGCGTGACTGAAGATACATGAGCTGGGTATGAGGGAGAACTGACAACAACCGCATCACCCACACTGATGAGGCTCTTCAGCGCATGATAGGTGGCATCTTTGCTTCCCAGACAAACACAAACCTCTGTGTCCGGGTTGAGAGAGAGGCCAAATCGACCGGCATACTTTGACGCGAATGCCTCCCGCAAACGGCGAACTCCGCGAGAGACTGCATATCGATGGTTTTGAGGCTTGGTAACCGACTCAAGGAGCCTGTCCAACACAGCTCGCGGTGGAGCGAGGTCTGGATTTACCATCGAAAGATCAAAAACCTGCTTACCTTCCACCAACATCTGGTGCTGAAGCGACTTCAATGTTCGGAGGTGGTCACGCCCAAACACCGATTCCATCTCGGCAGGCGAAGATGGCAGCTCTTGAGCTCTCCCGAGATCTAGTTCGCAGCTCTCCGATTTGGCAAGAACGTTCGACGACGACATTACAAACACCCTATCACTACGGGAATCCCGAATACGGTCAGAACTCCCATCACTGTCGAGTTCCGATTACTGTTGGAAATCATCATTGTTGGAAACGCGGTGCGATGAGATTGAAAAGATAGACCGCCGGTCCGACCTTTCCCCTCACCTTAATCTTGTCCGCGAGCATAGCTACCTGCGGATTAAGATCTCCCGACCTAACCGCCATCAAGTTCTGCTCTGAGATTGAGATAATAGAATCAACAACCGTTGCCTCGCCCGGACTCTCCGCGTTCACGGTAAGGCTTCCAGAGGCTGGTGCCACCTGA
Source organism: Deltaproteobacteria bacterium (assembly GCA_023262305.1). Taxonomy (GTDB): domain Bacteria; phylum Bdellovibrionota_C; class UBA2361; order UBA2361; family OMII01; genus OMII01. Next base: position 328 of record JALRCK010000289.1, on the reverse strand, counting down.
GGCTCATCCCCTTTCCAGTCAAAAACAAACTTCTCGCCAGAGCTCGTAAGCTCCACCGCCAAAACACACGTGAGGTGCGGCTTAAGCCTGAGCTTAGCGCGAGCCGCACGGTTCGGCAGCTCTTCACACAAAACATCTCGACCGTTCTGAATAACCTTGCGCGTTGGGGGAGCATCCTGCTCCTCCTCTTCATCAAGCAGATCATCCTCGGCAGAATCTCCCTCTTGCGAGACCGCCCCCTTGGGCTGATTCGTCCAGGTCTCTTCGTCATCGTCACCATCAGGAGCGGTTCCTCTTCGAGCAGGTGGCTCATCAGCAGGATCCATCC
>JALRCK010000288.1 GCA_023262305.1 Deltaproteobacteria bacterium | reverse complement strand
CGTAGGGAGGGCTGAGCTGATAGCCTCACCCTTGAGATCCTTAAAGCGTGCGGCAAGGTGTACGTCGAGTTGCCGTTGTGGTCCCGCTGAGAGACACGATACGCCGACGGTAGCCTTTGCCGGCTCAAGCTTCACGTTTGACAGATCAGCCGCTGCGCCAACGTCCTGCCATCTTTGCCGGAGCTCCTCCGCGCTCTTGATGGCATCAGAGATGGCGCGCGCGGCATCGAGGTGTCTCTTTGATCGGCGGCGCTCAGACCCGATCTCGTGGGCTGAGAATTCGCCCAATGCTCTGAGCGCCTCCTGGACCCTCGGTGGATTTCCCTCAAGGGATGACGCAACGATCTTTCGAACCATGCCAAACTCAATTGTGTCCCGCTCAAGGATGAGCTTCTCCCGGTGAACGGAGCTGATGGCTGGGTCGGCTATGCGTTCCCCAAGGTGCTTGAGGTGAAGGGCTGCACTCTTTGTGAGTGAGGAAAGAAGGGGTGAGTCCTTAGTGGCATCGGCGCCGAAAACTCGTGTGTAGTGTTCCTTGAGTGCTGCCCCGTCGGCACCTCCCGGATGAGCCAGTAGATCCTTTATCTCTGCAATCCGTTGGTCGAGCACCAGCAACTTCTGCATGTGAATCGTGGAGCGGGTTATCGTTTCACGGATCGCGGTTGTATCCACAGGTGCCGAACCGCCAAGGAGCTTGCGCATCAGCTGCTCGGCGACCTTATCATCCTTCTCGCCAGCGATCTCTTTTAGAGTGAGCGCGGCCGCCTCCCAACTCTTTCCGCGCAGAGCAGGGTAGACCTCCGTGAGGTGCTGCAACATTTTGCCACGAACCTCCCCGGCTGGAAGGTCTGTATAGTCTGGTCGGCCAAGGACCTGAGCGAGATGCCGTTCCTCAGCACGGATCTGCGCCGGCATCGCCTCAAGCTGGCGCTCAAGCCCCTCGGTACGGCGATTGATGAGCGCTAACACCTGAGCATATTCAGCTTGCCCAAACTCAGTAAGTCGTTGTTGCTGCGCGGTTGTGAGTACGCTCCGCAGCTCATGTATCACTTCAGCCTGACGAGCTGGCGAGCTGCCTGACGTCGCAGTAATGTGCGCGGCGAGTGGTACACCGAATCGCTTGTCGTAGGCGTCCACCATCGCAGCAAATTTCTCGGCACCAAGCGATGCCCGCAGCTGTTGAACTTCAAGCAGCCGCTCCTCGCTATTTTTAAGGGAGAACAGTTTATCATGCGCCGCTACCGCTGCCGATTCCTCAGAGTCAACAAGACTCGAGGTCGGAGTAGTCCTTGGCAGGGAAGCGAATGTGCGCCCCATCTCCGCCTCAAGCGCCTTGCTGAGTTGCTCTCCGCTAGCGGAAAGATTGAGGTGTGGAGCACCACGCTGAAGCGCGGACGCGATGTCCTTGGCGGCTTGTGTAAGTGCGTCCTTATTGGCTTGCAACGCAGAGGCGCTCGCTGAATCAACGCTCTTGGCGATCGATTCGGCGGTGCTCTCTCCGAGGATGCTGACGAGTTGTTGGAAGAAGGGCGAGTCTCGCATCTTTCGCTTCTTCTCCTCCTTGGCGAGAAGTTCGAACATCTCGCCTCGGATCCTCTCCATCGCCCTTCGGTGTTCGTGCTCTTTGGCGAGAGCTGAGGTGCTGTCAATAACGGCTACAACAGCTGTCCATCCAGCCAGGGTCGAGGTGTAGAGCTGCTGCTCTTGGCGTTGATCCTTTAGGCGATCCTCCATGGCCTCTTGGACTGGGTGGACGTTCTGCGCAACACGCCCTTTCTGAAGGATCTCACGCCACTCCCGGATCTCAGCGGGTGTGAGCTGGCGAACCGGCTCGGTGGACGGTTGCTGTGTGTCAGGTTTTTGATCGGTCTTCGTCTCGGCCACGTTTCCCTCGACATCTCCGGCTGTCATCCGTGGTGAAATCCCACAACGAAAGACCAGCATAAGATTTCGGAATGCCTCAAAAAGATCGCTATGGCACCCCTCATGATGGGTATGGCTGAATGTAAGGCCGGTGTAGCCTTCTATTTCACATAATTTCCGACAGAGGTAATCAGCCGTAACTAGCTGTAATTAGGTGTTTTCAGGTGTCGTTTTCGTACGTCGCCAGCGGTGCTGTAGGAGACCGAAACGTTCAAGCCTACTCGCCGCGAACGACCATCTTCACGGTCCCATCCACGATCTGCAGGGATGAAATTCGAGTAAGCCGTAACCCCTCATCACCATCCTTCCCCCCAGAATTGAGGAAGCCACTGACCCACTCATTCGCCTCCTTGAGGGAGTCTCCATCAAATACCTTCCCGTTCAACGTCAGGCTCTCAAAGGTTACGCTCCCCACCCCGTCGCGCACGTTCACTTTTGCTTTAGCAGTCCCGGTCAAGTATCGGTCGAGGAGGTCACCGATAAAGATCCGTGCAGCTTGCCACTCACCGAGCGCCCTCATCGGAAAGGAGAAGGTGCCCGAAACCGTATCGCCCTTAAGCACGATTGAGGACGACCCGTTAAACGGGGAGCTAGCAAGAAACAGTTGTATCTCCTCCTGCGAGAGGGTTATCTCACCACTTCCGTTCGGATTCACAAAGAGATCTGTGGTGCTCTTCAACTTACGCGCAAGATCCGCTTCCTGCGCGGGGTCAAATGACGTAGCTGGAACTGCTATTGCCTGCTCGGTAGTAAAGTCTTTTACGGCGTTCCGAATCGCTGACCGAGCACCGAAGAAGATGGCGCCGATGACGACGAGAAACAGTGCTATCGCAACCAAACAGCCGTAGCCGAGGCACCCAAATCCCCTCTTGTTCGATATAGTTGCCTGAGTTGCTGCCATGGTAAAAAGCTCCAGTCATTACGTCAGCGAAAGTGTCCTCTTGGACGATACTTACCTACCTAATCGTCGCTTTCAAGAGCCTCTAAGAGCTCCTGCCGAGTCGGGAGTCCGCGGGATGCAACTGCTCGAGGCCCATTGTCGCCCAAGACGTCGGCTTGACCCTGCTCCTTTCGGCGGAGATTCCAGTGAATCATCTCGTCAACCTTCGAGCTTAGAAGTGAGATGACGTTTACGGTTCCACGCTGACCGATCCGATGGATCCGGTCCACGGATTGCATCCAGTGTTCAGCGTTCCACGTCTTGTCGAGGTAGACAGCGGTTTGTGCCGCTGTAAGGGTGATTCCAACTCCTCCGGCTGCTGGCACGGCAACGAGGATACGCGGCGACTCTTCGGTCTGGAAGGCGCGGACCGTTACCTCTCGTTCTGCTGCAGAGACCTCCCCACTAAAGGGTGCAGCTCCGAGGTCTCGATACCGCTCGACGAGCTCTCGGATATTTCCGAGATAGTTCGTCCAAATCACGATCTTTTGCCCCTGCTCCCGCACCACTTCGGTCACGATCTCATCGAGCTCAAGGAACTTGGCAGGTTCTCCCTTCCACTCCGGATCAATCAGTCTCGGATTTGATGCGACTTGTACAGCCCTTAAGTACTCTTCAAGGATGTTTGTGATCTCGCGCACAAACTGCTCACCAGAGGTAGACCGCATCCGGAGGATGAGCCCCTCCCGAATCTCGTCAAATCTCTCCCGTTGTGAACCGGCCAGCTCGACCTCTCGAAGAGAGAAGGTTTTAGGAGGAAGATCAACAACCTTCTCTTTGCGTCGCCGCAACATCACCTCTTGCGCTCGATAGATCGCCTCATGTACTTCGAAGTCGATAAACTTCTTAACAGCGAACTCGCTGTACTCAGTGCCGAGCTCGGCTACGCTCCCAAGCCACTTGTAGAAACTCTTTCCGAAGCGCCTTCCTCCATCCAGGATGCGCATCTGTGCCCACAGGTCTCCGACGTCCTTGGGGGTCGGGGTGCCACTTAAAAGCACCCTCCGTTGGCAGTGTGGGGCAATCGTTGCCAACGCTTTAAAGGTCTTCGCTTGAGGGTTCTTGACCCGTTGAGACTCGTCGACGCACAGGAGGGTAAGATCTCGTGAGGCGAGATCGCCAAGTTCGGGCGTAACGTAAGGAAGACGCACACCCTCATAATTTACCACCAGGAGATCACACTCAAGCGATCCCTCGCTGAGCAACCTCAGGGTCCATGCCTTCTCCCCTTTATCTCCGTGCAGAACGGTTGC
>JALRCK010000287.1 GCA_023262305.1 Deltaproteobacteria bacterium | reverse complement strand
AGTAAGAGCTTCACAATCCAAGGAAAATACTTGCATGTGAACATGGTTACTCATCCAAACATATCCACACACGATAACATCTTCGGCTTGTAAGAGACGACCCAGGATGCTCTCAATTAAGTAAGCTGTGAGGGCGCGTGCTGGAAGCGGTAGCCCTTGGAGGGACCTAAAACAAAGGTCGTACATTCTTCGACTTCGAAGCATTCGTCGCTTGCGCATAGTGGCTTCTTTATCGTCGAAACGCCGCCTTTGTTGCGGAGAAAACACCTAAACAATTTGTTCTGTATGTTGGGGTGTACCAGAGACTGGACCAGGGCGTGGTGTGAGGAATCTAAGCCTTAATTGTCCGCGTCGATTACTTGACCTGTCATAGAGCCCTCGAGCGCCGTCACATAAGCTCTGGCCACCTGAGCTGCGGGTCGCCCTACACTCAAGTCCATCCCTAAGGCCTCGCGCGTCTCGGTAACCCAAGGCGGAGCGACGACATTGACTCTGATGGTGGATGGTAACTCCAGAGCTGCTGAGCGGACAAATCCTTCAAGTGCAGAGTTCATGGCGGCGATGGAGGTGAATCCCTTGTCTTGAGGCTGTCGCCCTCCCATTCCACCCGTAAAGGTGAACGATGCCGCATCTTTGACAGCTCGCAGACCGAATCGGAGTAGATTGACTTGACCCATAAATTTTTGGTCAAAGCCGAATTGAAAATCCTCATCCGACAATTTCATAAGGCTGCCGTATTTGCACGGACCTACTGCGCTAATGATGGCATCAAGCCCCGAGAGTTGCGCAAATAAGTTTTTGATGGACTGCGGAGAGCCGAGTTCAACCCTAAGGTCTCCGCTGGAACGGTTGGCAGTGATAACGTCATGGTCACCCCTGATGAGTCCCAAGACCTGAGAGCCTATAGTTCCCGTTGAACCGATCAAAAGAATCTTCATCGTTAGCTAGTCCCGTAAAAAGCCAGTCAAAAAAGACCTTGATACGGATTCGTCTCACGCGCAATCTAGCTGACCGGAGAGCAAGGCGGAGTGACTGGCATTACCTGTAAACTAATCTATTTTAGGGTTTCGAGTGAGTAAAGGAGGAAATGATCTTTGGCGCAGCACCACAAGACGAGGGGTTCATGTGCAAACTCGCAATGTTGGGGTGTACCAGGAGGAGGACCGGAGGGATCCGGAATCAAGGGAAGAGGAAAAGGAAGGGGTTGGGGTGTACCAGAGGGGGGAGGAGGGCGCGTTAGCGTACCCAGAAGCCGATGGGGGGAGTTTCGAGGGGAGGGGAATCACTGTCGCGGGTTACTCGGGCACGGACGGTGTGGTGCCCGCTGACAAGGGGCCAAAGGTGGCGTCGAGACGGTCCGCTAGAGGTGCCTACTTCTCGGTCATCAACGAGCCATTCAATCCGCGTAAAGCCGGATGGGGTTTCTACCTCTAGCGGAAGTGCCTCTAAATGATCCGGTATTCTAGGATCTCTCGCCACGTTGAGTCCCGGGGTTGGCATGACGATTCTTACAACGTCTTCTGGCTGTGGGGCATCGGTTCCGTGATCGGCGGATTGACGGTGCTTAGAGCACAACGAGGTTGGCTCAGTGCCTGAAACGAAGGTCTCTTCCACATGAGGGCATCGTTCGCTGGCAAGCTCCCCTGAAATGGGACATACCGATCGGTGAATGAGTGACGGCGCGCGGTAGAGAGACCTCGTTTCCTGTCCTCGTTGCAACTCGGCGAACACGCTGCGAAGAACCAGCGTAGGACCGCGTGCTCCACTAATCTCATTCATGGAAGAGCGATTAAGGTTACCCATCCAGACTCCCACTGTAAAAGCCTCAGAATAACCGATCGCCCAGGCATCACGGTAATCCGATGAAGTTCCGGTTTTGATCGCTGTCTCAACAGGTAGTCGTAAGAGTCCATCTGAGCCGAACTCACGTCGTCGCGCTTGGGGATCGGAGAGGATGTCGCTTACAAGGCTGCTCACTTCAGGGGAGATGACTGCTCGATAATAACCTTGCTCGTGAGCATCCTCGATGTTTCGCGTGATTTGCAGAGGGCGCCATACGCCTTTATGAGCGAGTGCCGCGTATGCTTGAACGAGCTCGAACAGTGTTACCTCTCCATTCCCAAGCGCTAATCCCTCGCCGTAAAAGTCAGCCGGTTTGTTGAGAGATGTGAAGCCACACTGCTTGAGAAAGTGAAGAAACTCGTGAGTGCCGAGGTGGTGGATGGTTTTTATCGCCGGAATGTTAAGGGAATTTCCGAGGGCCTCTCGCAGAGAGATATCACCGTAATGAAAGCGGCTGTAATTCCGATAGGTATGAAGCCCCGCACCGACAGCTTCGGAGAGGGGGGCATCATTGAGCACCGTCGCCGCGGTCCATCCCCGAGAGAGCGCGAGCGCGTAGAGAAGTGGCTTGAGTGCCGAGCCGGGCTGTCGCGGAGTTGTGATGGCGTCGATTTGGCTCCCCTCGGTGCTACCAAATTCACCCGCATTAACCCACGCAAGCACCTCGGCGGTACGATTGTTGACCACAAGCACCGCCCCGTCTGAAACGCCCTTAGCGGAGAGATCCGAAATGCGGCTATCAAGGATCTTTTGGACCGTTCGTTGCGCGTGGGAGTCTATCGTCGACCAGATCTTGCCGCTTTGAGCGTTTGGGAGAGAGCCCTGAAGGTGTCGCACAAAGTGATCCGCGCGAACAGGCAACGAACCTTGAGAGAGCGTAAAGGCTTGGGATTCGATAGCCTCGCGTTGCTCTGGTGTTATCGAGCCGGTATCCCGCAATCGGTTGGCAAGGTGCACTAGCCCTCGATTAACTCGGGAGGGATCCTTGTAGAGGTCGAGGCGTTCAGGGGCTCGCACCATAACAGCGAGCGCAAGTTGCTCACGCTCATTGAGGGTCTCTAGGTCGCGATCCCAGAAGTATCGCGCGGCTTGCGCGACTCCCCGACGACCGGCCGCGAAGGGAACCTGATTGAGATAGAACTCGAGGATTTCCTGCTTCGAGAAACGCGACTCAAGTATCCAGGCTTCAATGCCCTCAAGTGCACGCGCCCATAAAGATCGGGGGCGGGGATGTAGCATGCGCACGACCTGCTCTGAAATAGTGCTCGCGCCTCGAACAACTTGCAACGCTTTACAGTTCTGCCACATCGCATGCAGACGAGCACGCCAATCGACCCCCAAGTGGTGGTAGAAACGTTTATCCTCGGCCTCAATAAAGGCATCCCTAAGAAGCTGCGGAATACGGTGGAGGGGGCGTTCGTCGCTCAGGTTGAATCCGGTCGAGAACGTGTATGAGAGCGGATGACCCGAGCGATCGACCACCTGCCGTTTCTTAGACACGGGGGAAGCGGGTGTGAGTGATTCCGGAAAAGGCTTAAGAGAGGCTGCAACAAGCACACAGAGTGTCACGATGCTTCCAATCCCCGCTATCGCTAGAACCGTACATCTCTTTCTCCGTAGCCGCTCCACCTTTCGTAGCCTCCCTGACCTAACGCACCTGTGCAACACGCAAGGTGTCAGCGGACGAGTCTCCAAAAACATCTGGGTCGTACATCTCTTCCGCATGCGCTGGGAGAATCACGAATTCACCAGAGGCGATCGCCTGACTAACGTATGAGAGGTGATAGTTGCCTGCGGGAAGGTATTCGGAATAGAAGCGAGAGGATGAGTGTCGAAGCTCCTTGTGATAGAAGCTCCAGAAGCTCACGCCAAAATCAATCCAATCCCTAGAGTCAAACCACACCGACCCTTGGGGTGCTTCTACGTCCGCGTGCTGAGTATCAACTGATGACGCAGTAGCTAGGTCGCGATTGACAGGCTCTAAGCCACCCGGAACCGGATCGTTCACCACTACAAAATTTCGAGGAGCTGATGTACGTAGGTAAAGGTCGACCTTCACAAGCTCGCCCTGTGATATCGCTACAGGGGCTTTAAGTAACGTCCATACACCATTTCGTTGCACAGAGTATTCTCGGGTGATCTCAAGCCCCGCGTTGGTTGGGGTCTGTTTGATATCCTTTGGCGCGTACGTCAGCCGGGAGGAGTAGTAGAACCGTCCCTTACCCGATGGGGTGAGGGTCAGGGTCTCAGAGCGACCCGCATCGCTGGTGCTGAGGGGCCGATGGACCTCAATCGGCTC
>JALRCK010000286.1 GCA_023262305.1 Deltaproteobacteria bacterium | reverse complement strand
GAATTCTTCTCAAGTATGAGGAACAGATAGCCATGAAAGTCATGACCATATTGGGAACGAGGCCGGATATCATCAAACTGTCTCGCATCATTCCCAAGCTAGACAGGTCATTTGAGCATACGCTGGTTCACACTGGGCAGAATTTTGATTATGAGCTCAACCAAATCTTCTTTGACGATTTGGAACTACGAAAGCCAGATGTGTTTTTGAACGCGGCAAGAGATACAGCCGTGGAGACCATCGGCGCGGTTTTGGTTGAGTGTGAAAATATCATCAGAGCAAAGTCTCCTGACGCTGTTTTGATCTATGGCGACACTAATAGCGCTTTGTCGGTGATCGCTGCCAAGCGCAATAAGGTGCCTATATTCCACATGGAGGCTGGCAATCGGTGTTTTGATCAAAGGGTTCCAGAAGAGATCAACCGGAAGATTGTAGATCATCTGAGTGACGTCAATATGGTCCACTCAGAGCACGCTCGAAGGTATCTTATCAGGGAGGGGCTTGACCCTCAGATGATCGTAAAGTCCGGTTCGCCCATGCCAGAGGTGTTAGATTACTACCGTGAGAAGATCGAATCCTCGGATGTGTTGAAGAGACTAGATCTGTCTCCGCAGGAGTATTTTGTGGTCAGTATCCACAGGGAAGAAAATGTGGATTATGAGAAAAACTTTTCTAGCTTGCTGGCCGCCTTGCAGATGTTGGTCGAGAGATTCAACAAAAGAATCGTAGTCACCACGCATCCTCGAACGAGGAAGAAATTGGAGGAGGCCTCCTGGCGTGGCTCAGGATTGATATCTTTCCTTAAACCGCTAGGCTTTACCGAGTATGTGGCGTTGCAGAAGGGGGCTCTGTGCACGCTTTCAGACAGTGGTACCATTACGGAAGAAGCGTCGATTTTGAATTTTCCAGCTGTAACTGTTCGACAAGCACATGAACGCCCCGAGGGGACAGATGTCGGAGCTGTTATCATGACAGGAGTCAGTCCGGACTCAATTTTAGAGTCAGTAAGGATTAGTATTGACCAGTTCAGAACTGAAGGTTTTAGGACTATGCCGATAGAGGATTATCAGCAGAGAGAGGTCTCCTCCTTGGTAGTCAGGACCATTTTAAGCTACGTCGATTTGGTCAACAGAAAGGTGTGGCGGAAGGTCTAAGTCTACGATTAAGTAGGTTTGGGAAGTCGGTTCGTTATGCCTGCAAGTCACAGTCTGGTAATCGACCATCTCCATCTGTGGCCCCATCTGTGGCCCCACCTGTGGCCTCAGCTGTGGTCCCAGTTGTGGTCCCAGCTGTGGTAGTATTGCGGTCTTAGCATTTGAGATGCGGCTCTTAACTACCTGATCTTGCTGGGCGGTTCCCGGGCCTTGCCTTGATTCAGCATCAGGCTTGTGATACTCCTCTTTGAACGGTGAATCTGAAACTTCTCCGCAGGATACAACAGCTGCTCATTTGGAGACTAATCATGAAAATAGAAGCCTTGCTGCGTTCGCCATTCAGATTGTTCAAGCGGGAGCTGCTGCTTGTCCACTCCAACTTGAGCCGTGTTCTTTATGATTTGGTGGTTTTTTCAGTTACGGCTGCCATAACGAACGTATTCTCATACCTCTTTGCAGGGCGAGTGCATGAGAGCCTTATTGCTGTTCCTTTCCTGGGATTGGTCGCAAACTACATAGTCGGGGTGTACGGTCGTTTCCGAGTGGGGGGAGGTCTCCTCAAGGCGGGAGTTCTATCGCTCTCAGCGACAGCTGTCTCTGCTTACATATTTTCCACTACTCACGACATTGCAAGTGCGATGTTGTGGGCATCCCTTGCCTGGGGTCCGCTCGTTCTGCCTCGGATGTTTCTCAATCTCAATCGACGCGCGAAAGGGAGTCCGATGTCTCAGACTCTCACAAAGGCTATTAAGGGCGGCGGACCTGTGTTGGTTGTTGGCGGCGGGGGCTACATCGGTAGCCACGTTGTCAGCCAGCTGCTTCAAGAGGGGTATGCTGTTAGGGTTCTCGATAGCCTTTTCTATGGAACTGATAGCCTCAAGGAATTCGCTGCCAATCAGAACTTCGAACTTATTGAGGGAGACGTTACCGATATAAGCAAACTGGTGAAGGCCACCGAGGGAGCTTCTGCTGTTGTTCATCTTGCTGGATTGGTTGGCGACCCAGCCTGCGCACTCGATGAAAACTACACGCTTCACTCCAATGTTATCGTCACTAAGATGCTTAAGGAGGTTGCCCTCTCGGCAGGCGTTCAGCGGTTTATCTTCGCGTCCAGTTGCTCAGTCTATGGTGCCAACGATGAAGTCGTGAATGAGTTGAGCGACCTTAATCCGGTATCCCTGTATGCCCGCACGAAGATTGCGAGTGAGAAGGAGCTCCTCGCATCGGTCAGTGATGAATTCTTCGTCACTGTTTTAAGATTTGCGACAGTATTCGGTCATTCACGAAGGCCCCGCTTTGATCTCGTCGGTAACCTTTTCACGGCACAGGGCCTTAATGATGGAAAGATAACTGTATTCGGCGGAGACTCCTGGAGACCTTTTATCCATGTAGCAGACATCGCTCGGGCGATCGTCATGACGCTCAAAGCCAACCCCTTCCGGGTTCAAGGGCAAATTCTCAACGTAGGTGATGCCCGACTCAACATGACGATTGCTGACCTCGCTGATAAGGTCAAGTCGGTCGTTGGTGAGGAGCGTGAGGTGGAAATTGTCTCGCATAAGGACAGCGCAGACCGCAGAAACTACAACGTGTCGTTCGATAAGATAAAGCGGGTGATAGGATTCACGGCGCTTTACTCGATCGAGGATGGTGTTAAGGAGATGGTGTCAGAGTTCAAGAAGGGAACCTATGCCGACTATAAAGCCTCCAAGTTTAGTAATCTCGAGGTGACAAAACGAGTCGTTGTTGATTTCCAAAATCCCAAGAACACTCAAAACCTCTATCGTCCATACAGTCTTTCAGAAGTGGTGGGTGGATGAACGCGATGTCACGAGCCGTAAATCCGGAGGCACATCAAGGACAGAGGGCCAAGCTCGCTATCATCATTCCAATGTACAATGAGGAGCGGGGAGCTGAACGGTGCGTTAGAGAGGTTTGTAAGGTTTTGACCGAATCCCTTCCGGATTCTCGACTGTTTGTTGTCGACGACGGGAGTGCTGATTGCACCGCACGGATACTGCAAGGACTTGAAGCCCAGCAGTTGCCATTGACGGTTGTGTATTGCCCAAAAAATAAAGGTTACGGTGCTGCTTTGCTAGAAGGCGCAAAAGCTGCGAGAGCCTTCAGCTTTGACTTCGGTCTGTTCATGGACTCCGATCTTACAAACGACCCAGCTCTCATTCCACGATTTGAGGCGGCAATCCAGGGCGACGTAGATGTTGTCAAGGCGTCTCGATACATCGACCAAGGTGGCATGCAAGGAGTGCCACTGTATCGGCAGGCAATCAGTCGATGGGGAAATGTAGTTGCGTCAGCCCTCTGCAGAGTCGGCGTTCATGATTGCACAAATGGATTTAGAGCGGTTCGCTTGTCTCTCCTGGCAAATTTCCAGTTTAAGGAGAGAGGTTTCCCGTCAATTGTAGAAGAGGTGTACCTCTTGAAGCGGGCAGGGGCTAGGTTTACTGAAATCCCTTACATCCTGACCTCGCGACTCGACGATCAGGATGGGTCCAAGTTTCGCTACACCGCACAGACATTTTACAAATATTTTAAGTATTGTGTTTTGGCGGCATTTGTCGACGGAAAGCAATCTTTGAAACCATGATGGAGACGGTATGACTAAGGACGAGCCAAGGGTTATTAAGGGTGGATTAGGAATCGATGATCGCGGAGAAGTTGGCTTCGTTAATGACTTTGACTTTCAAAACGTCAAGAGATTCTACACGCTCAAAAACTACCGGGCTGGTTTTGTGCGAGCCTGGCATGGTCACAAGAAAGAGGGCAAGTTTCTTCATGTGACGAAGGGCTCTGCAATCATCGCCGCGGTACAGATAGACAACTGGGAATCCCCGAGCAAGGATCTCCCAATTGCCCGATATGTTCTTAGTGAGAAGCAGCCATCGGTCCTGTTCATTCCGGCAGGGTATGCGAACGGGACTATGTCTTTAGAGGACGACACTCGAATAATAATCTTCTCCACATCGACTCTC
>JALRCK010000285.1 GCA_023262305.1 Deltaproteobacteria bacterium | reverse complement strand
AGCAGTCCTTACGGTCAGGGCTCGCAATCCTCGGGGATCCAGCATTTTGAGGGAGCGCGCCGCACTAATGAAGACAACGGAGTGTTGAATCATGAGCGGTTTTAAGAACGACGGAAACGACAATAGGCGTATCGAAAGAGCCCTACAGCATGTAGTGCGTCCATGGTTTCCCATCAACCAGGATGTGCTTACCTCGATTCGAACCAATTTAGACAACGGAACCTACGACACCAACCCAGCCCAACTCCTGAATGACCTCAAGGGTGACTTCGCTCTTTTTACCTTCGTTGTGAAGGAGCTCGGCATCCTCGGAATGCAGCAAAAAATAGACGCCAAGATCCTCAACAACCCTGTAGAGCTTATTCGCTGGGGGGGCGCCAGTCGGATTAAAGATGCGATCGCACCAGACAAGAAGCTCCCATCCACTCACTCTCTGCACTGGAGCGAGCCATTTCAGGTTGCGCGACTCCGCGAGACTGCTGTAATAGCGTCGACGGCAGCGGTACTGAGCGAAAAGAAGGACCTTGACCCTGAGGTCGGATTCTCCCGCGGAGTGATTCGTGAGATCGGGCTGAATCTGATAGCCTGGAATTATCCATCGTTGTATTCGAAGGTTTTGAACAACCTAAAACCTGAGCAGACCCTCGACGAAGAGTTGTCAAAGGAGCTTGGGTTTACGCCTGCTCTCCTGGCGATGAGAGTGTTGCGACCCGAAAATCCAGATATGCCCGAGGGTGCGCCGCTCCCAGAGGCCGAAGCTGGCTGGGCGGCCTATGATGAACTCTGTGAGGTCGGTGAGGCTCTCGCCCGAGCAGAGAATCCAGAGACATACCCTTCAGCTCAAAACGACTGGCAGAAGGCGAATCAATACCTCACTGAAAATGCGGGGACAGGAGCTCTCGACCTGATTAAGGAGAGGGCTGTCGAGCAATCAAAGCGATACCAGGAAGCTCTTCCCGAGGTATTCAACAGCCTCGAGAACTTTAACCCTAAGCGCAACATCGATGTTCATCAGCGCATGACCGCGGTGATCGCTGACCATGACTTCCGACTCTGCCCTCCACACGTACAGGAGGCGCTGCGGACCTTGTACAACGATATCGATGGATACTCGGTCAATAAGAATGCAATTCAGACCCTTCTGAAGTCGATCATCCCACAGGCCGGATTCACTGGTGGGTGCGTATTTGTTATTGATCCAAGCACCTCGAGCCTTAAACCTCGCACGGTGATTGGACAGGTCAACCTTAGACAGATCCAGAACATAACGCTTGACCCGGGGGATCTTGCCGTTGCGGCGCTTGGTCAGACCGAACCCCTCTTTGACCTCAAAGATGACGGTATGGTCCAGCCTATCGAGGGCATCTACAGCTCTTTGGGGGGACAGCGGAAGGTGGGCGTGCTCTATCTTGAGACACCAAAGACCTTAAATGAGGAACCAGCAGGTAAAACGATCGGAACCTACAACATCCTCAAAAAGGCGCTCTGCGACGTCCTACACTTAAAATAGCAGACTGAACCGGACCCCTTTGGGCTTCTTTTGGTCGGATCAGGCGCATCGACCTGGAGGCGCTGCGCTATCGACCCCTCGACCAGCCCCCCAAAGAGGCGCTATACTAGCCCTTTCCGCCGGCCTTCACCGCAACTCGGTAGCCGTGCGTTTTCGGAGTCATCATGAGTTCTTACTCTCCAGATCGGTTACCGACCAGCACCTTTGGGCAGGTGTCCAAACTCCCGCAGTCCCCTGAGCACCGCGCTCTGACTGAGGAAAACCTCGGTAGTGTGTGCACCGCTCTTTCCGCAGCCCTCTATCGCGCTCACGACGCCCTTGTTGCAGGATTACGATCGTCTCAATGCCCACGAGCTATCAGTGACGGACTCGCTGTTGAGGGGGGCGTTCTCTCCCTTTCACCTCAAGAGAGGGGTGGGATCTTGCACCTCGCTCAGGAGTCGCTCCGTGCCTCGGGGTCCGCTCTTGTTGGCGGATTGATCGATTTCATCGGATACGCGCACCAGTTTAACGCCCTCTCTTCACCAGCGGACCGAGAGGGTGCCGACGCATCCCTCCCCCTCCGCGTGGATGGCACGAGAGCTCTTATAAACTGCATAGGAGAGAGGCTCATCATCTCTCTCTCTAGCTCAACTTCATCGACAGAGAAGGAGCTCTCGCTCTCCGCCCTTTTTGGTATCATCAACGCGTGCCATCCAATACTGACAAAACAGGGTAACGAGCTTCGGGACGCGATGAACGCTGCCCTCGACATGGGCGCTGAAGCGCCAGTTTGGTCGTACTCGCGTTAACGGGTAGCTCCCGCAGAGGGGTTCCGTGCGGGTCCAGTGTCTAGCCTTCACTCTCGGGGATTGTCATCCTACATCGTCGAGATGTACCCTCACCCTTGGAGCAGCCTCGACGGCGACTCTGGACGTTACACGTAATCCTATGAGGCTTCCACATGCCCAACTCACCACGCACCAGTCTCTTTTTCTCTAGCCTTTTAGTATCACTCGTCGCGCTTACAGCCTCCCTAGTACCACTCGACTCGGGGATGGCGGAGTCATCATCTGAGAGGCCTACACCCGCAAACAAGGAGAGGATCGGGCTCGTCCTCGCGGGTGGTGGCGCCTTGGGCATGGCCCACGTAGGCGTGCTTAAGGTTCTTGAGGAGGAGCGAGTGCCCATCGCTTTTGTGGCCGGACCCAGTATGGGGTCCATCGTAGGGGCAGCCTACGCAACCGGACAGACGGTTCCCGACATGGAGAAGGTTCTGAAAGAGTCCAATTGGGACGAGGTCTTCTCAGACTCCGTTGCTCGTGACGAGCTGCCGTATCGCGTGAAGGCGGGTTCTAATAGAGAAATTTACGGCGACACAAAGCTGTCGGTTGAAAACGGAAAACTGGTGACGCCGTTTGGTGTGGTTCAGGGGCAGCGGCTTCTCCCCGTCCTCCAACGTCTCTACTCTAATTCCCCTCCTGCGCCAGCTGACTTCAACAAATTTCGCATCCCCTTGCGTGTAGTTGCGGCGAATATCGAGAATGGGGAGGCTGTTGTAATCTCCCGCGGCGATCTTCCGACAGCGGTGCGTGCCAGCATGTCAGTGCCTGGCGTTTTTGCCCCTGTTGAGATCGATGGCAAGCTTCTGGTCGACGGAGGTGTTGTGAACAACCTCCCCATGGACGTGGTCCGAAAGATGGGCGCGTCTCGCCTCATCGTTGTTGAGCTCAACGCGGAGCTCAAAAAGAAGGAGGACCTGCAAAACCCCCTCAGCACTGCGGGTCAGATTATATCCCTTCTTCTCGCGCAGAACTCTGCCATTCAAAAGAAAACACTCACTCGGAGAGATATCCTGATCGAGCCAAACTTGACCGGCTACAGTGCGGTTGACTTCAACAAAGCTGCTGAGCTTATCAGTCTTGGAGAGGAGGCCGCTCGTCGTGCGATTCCTGAGCTCAAGAAACTGAGCATCTCAGAGGCGGAATACAACAAGTATAAGGCTGAACGAGAGCGAGTTACAACCGAACCTATCATTCAATTTGTATCGGTCGAGACCGATAAACGTGGAGCGGAAAAGGGTATCGAGAAGATGGCGAATATCCCCTCTGGAGCTCCTCTCGATCGAAAGCTGCTCGATGAGAAGGTCGAGGAGATCTACAACACTGGGCAGTACGTCTCCGTTCGGTATGATGTTATTGAAGAGGACGGCAAGACTGGGGTCAAGATCACTGCAAAGCGAAAGGAGTGGCTCGATGACTATTTTCGATTCGGGGCATCGCTCCAGGATGACTTTAAAGGTGAGACAAACTACAACATCGGCGGCGCGTATCGCATGAACGAGCTTACCCCTCAAGGTGGATGGGCTCAGGGCGAAGTAGTAATCGGCTTCTCTCCCAAGGTATCAGCGCTCTTCTATCAGCCCCTTGGCGAAGGAAGCCCCTTCTTTGTATCGCCCCGCCTTGAGTATGCGCGTCAAACGATCTATCCGATGGTTAACAACGAGATCGTTGCCCAGTACCAGCGCGAGCAGTCTCTCGCTGCCTTTGGTATCGGAAGTGAACTAGGCAACTCAGGTGAGGTACTCGTTGAGTACCGGGCGGCAGACGCCAGTATCGAGCGGCATATCGGAGATCCGGATCTTCCAGAGCAGAATTTCCAGATCGGAGAGGCTGCTCTCGTTT
>JALRCK010000284.1 GCA_023262305.1 Deltaproteobacteria bacterium | reverse complement strand
ATCCTCATTACCTGCGAGTATGTACGGCTCATTCCCACTGAATTCGGACCTCAGCCAGAGCATGAGTTTGTCTCCTATGCTCAGCGCTTCGTTGAAGTCCTCCCATGAGCCCACACTGAGCGTGTCGTCTAGAACATGGACATCTTCGACAACTCCTGTCACAGGATGAACTCGAGCGATCGCATCCCCCCAATTTGCAGTTTTTCGGGGGAAGTAAATGTGACCACGGTGAGGGACGACCCAGGGTATAAACGATTCTTTCACTACCGCCGATCCTCCGGTGAGGTCCGCGGAGATCTTCGAGAGTCCATCGCACCGACCGTACACGAAGTAGGCACCCTCTACCCGAAGTAACTGCGGTTCACCGCAACCGTCAGAGCCGGCACCCCACGAACGCCACACCTGCTTGATTGAGTTATCAGGTAACCGAACATAGACCCCACTCTCCCCTTGTATCTCCACGACATACGGAGAGCCAACCGGAGGTCCCTCAGTAGCCACATGCGTGCCGGCTGTCGTCCCGTTCGTTACCCACATCTCGGGTTCAACGGGTGACATCTCCCCGCGCCTCTTCACCGAGAAAAAGACCTTGTCACCGATCTGATTAAACGAATGAACCCGGGCTGTATCCTCGGGCAAACTCGCAAGGCGGACCGTCCCTCCCTCGCTTCCGTCCGTTCGCCATACTGCGTCCTCTGTAACGAAAACGGTGCCTCCCGATACCTCAAAGCTCTTCTCAATCCAGAAGCTATCTGCCTCAAGAGCAGAGGAGATCTTTCGTGACTGAATCGCAGCGGAGGAGGCCGACAGGGAGTACAGGTTGGCATCGGTATCAGCGAACAGAAAGGTATCGCCTACACCCCCAAGCCCCTGCATGAATCCCTCAACTCCCGAGAGAACCCGGGACGTTCCGGCGGTTGTGCCATCAGTGAGGTACAGGGAGCCCGCGTCACGGGAGTAATCTGAAAATAGCGCTCGCCCACGGATACTGCCGAGTGGGGAGTGCTTTGACCCTTCAGTCACTTGCGTATCAACAAAAGAGACAGGTTCGACTACCCCTCGGTCTACTTTATATGTCTCCCAATCATCAGCTACAACGATTCGATCACGCCAAGAGATGACCGCATCTCCGTGCAGTCGCTCATCAACAATCACCGAGGTGCCAGCTACAGTTCCATTGGTTCTGACAAGCTTCCCTTGATCAACAAATAGAAGCCGCCCCTGAGCATCCCTCATTGTCCTCGGCTGGGATGATGAAAGACCTGTCGCCAGGACCGTGATCGCCCCTGCGATATCAACCCGACGCAAGGTCTCATTTTTTATGAGAACTCCCCCGCCTACATATCCAAGCACCGAGATGGGGTTCTCAGACGTTGGGGCTGAAAAAATCTTGCGCGTGCCAGCGATCGAACCATCCGAGGTCCATACCTCGCGCTCGTTGGCGGTGAAGACGATCCTACCTCCCACAAACGCATAGGTCATGCTCCACGGAGAAATCTCAGTGATGCCCCCCACAACAGAGGAACGGGCTTGAGAACCATCCCCAACGACGACTCCGAAATCCCCCTGATCACTCTCAGTGATCATAAGCAAGCCCCTCGTAAGGGTGAAGTACTGTGAAACTTGAGAAACTCCAAAGGACCTTTTGCGCCGAGAAAAATTTGTCAGATCAAGCTCCACCCAGTTCATCCCGTCCTCA
This sequence comes from Deltaproteobacteria bacterium, assembly GCA_023262305.1. GTDB lineage: Bacteria > Bdellovibrionota_C > UBA2361 > UBA2361 > OMII01 > OMII01. Next base: position 2,476 of record JALRCK010000284.1, on the reverse strand, counting down.
TACGCGAGCGTGGAGGCGCCTACTTGCCTACTTCGGTCTAGCTCTGCAGCCACCGGCTCAAGCACCCAGCGTGCGGACCCGTAGGATGGGATCTTGATCGCATCGGCCTGACTACCAACCACGACAATATTTTCCGTGCCAAGTATCGCCCTCCTTGGATACGAAAACTTTGGTGGGTAGGGAACGAACGAGACTGTGCCTTTGGTGTCGATAAAGTAAACGCCGGTCCCTGCGGGGATCGCCGCCCGACCACCAATTGAAAAACAACCAAGCTCGAAGCGTTCAATATTTCCATAGTCCCTTCCCATGAATCGCTTGATAACCTTGCTACCCTCTGGGAACTGGAATCCCTCAAGCAGAGCTTGGTTCCTCGTTTCGAAGCGCGCCTCGGCTAACACAAAAGTTCTTCCACCCGCACTGCAGGATGATTGTGGGATGAGTGTAGGATGCGTGGTGGCAAAGTCACCAAGGGGAGTCAACCGCTCGCTGTGCGCTAAGGTCGGCGTGAGAAAAAGTACAAGCGCCCCTGCGAGGGCGATGAGGAATGGGGGTCGATGCGTCGCTATCATAATCAGCTCCTGATGAGGGGGGGCTACGAGAGCCTACGAAATTGCGACCGGCATATTTGTGCACAGACCGATACCAATCAACGCTTTTTTTTGTTTCTGAAAACTCTTCGGTAAACGGGCAACGCTGAGCAGCAGCAGCAAGGAGGCTAACCCCCTCGTACCTTTGCCCCACCTCCGTCCTGGACGAAGCGATATGTAATCGCTCGCAAAAGAAACACGTGTTGAGGAATCTCCGATCTCAAACTTTACAACGTCGTATCGAAGGGAATCTCAAGAGAGCACGATGGTGCCACCGTTTCTCTCTCGGCCATTCGGCAGCGTGGAGCATTGAGACCGCCAGAGTGCCCGTGAGCGACAGACGACAGAAATGCTACTGCCAGTCTGTCGTGTTCACGAGCACGTGATCACTCCTCTGAACGGATTGGGAAGGGCGAGACTCTCGCCCCACCCCCTAACCGATGTATCGGTTGAGCACCATCTCGAAGAGCTCCTGCCGACCGGATACGTTCGGAGCGACCTCGCCCTTCTCAAGCATATACTTCTCAAGGGTCTCAAAGTTCGCCGAGCCCTCTGCGATCTGAAGACCAACACCCTTCTCCCATGAGGCGTACCGTTTATCGGTCATCTCCTTTAGCACTCCATCTTTTCGAATCGCAGCGGCTACCTTAAGCCCTTGCGCGAAGGAATCCATGGCGCCGATGTGCGCATAGAAGAGATCGATCGGCTCAAAGCTATCTCGCCGAACCTTGGCGTCAAAGTTGAGACCTCCTCTTCCAAGTCCGCCTTGCCCGAGCACGGTTAGCATCACCTGAACATTCGTGTAGAGGTTCGTTGGGAATTGGTCGGTGTCCCAACCCAAGAGCTCATCTCCGCGGTTTGCATCGATAGAGCCGAGCATGCCGTAGCTGCTGGCGTACGCCAGTTCGTGTCCCATCGAGTGACCTGCGAGCGTTGCGTGGTTGGTCTCGATGTTAAACTTGAACTCCTTCTCCAGGCCGTACGTTTTAAGGAACGCCATGCACGCTGCACAATCGCTATCGTATTGGTGCGTCGTTGGCTCCTTTGGCTTCGGCTCTATCAAGAACTGCGCATCCAGACCGATCTTGTTACGATACTCTACCGCCATGGTCAGAAACCGACCTAGGTTATCGAGCTCTCGACGAAGTTGAGTGTTGAGAAGGCTCATATACCCCTCTCGACCACCCCAGAATACGTAGTTGACGCCACCGAGCTCCTTCGTTACTTCCATGGCCTTCTTTACTTGAGCAGCGGCATACGCGAATACATCGGCATTGCAACTAGTAGAGGCGCCATGAACGAAGCGCTTGTTGCTGAAGAGGTTCGCGGTGCCCCAGAGGAGCTTAATCCCAGTGCGCGCCTGAGCCTCTTTGAGTTTTGCCACAACGGCGTCGAGGTTCTTGTTTGACTCGCGGAGATCTTTTCCTTCGGGGGCGACATCCCGGTCGTGGAAGCAGTAGAAGGGCACGCCCAACTTCTCCATAAACTCGAACCCAACGTCGACCTTCTTGAGAGCGAGTTCGAGAGAGTTAGAGCCATCATCCCAGGGACGAACCGCACATCCCGGCCCGAATGGATCGCCACCGGTTCCGCAGAAGGTGTGCCACCAGGCAACGGCGAAGCGCAAGTGGTCCTTCATAGATTTCCCTTCAACGATCTCGTCTGGGTTGTAGTGGCGGAACGCGAGGGGATTCTTTGATTGAGGACCTTCGTATTTAATCTTGGGCACATCGAAGTATTGCGTCATGGTGTCTCCTGTTTCGTTACATAACCATCGGTGGGCGTCTCGGCTTAACTGAGAACGGAACCGTGGTCGGCTGTTAGTTACACATAGTCGGCTGTTAGTTACACATAGTCGGCTGTTAGTTACACATAGTCGGCTGTTAGTT
>JALRCK010000283.1 GCA_023262305.1 Deltaproteobacteria bacterium | reverse complement strand
GGATATGTTTTCCGTTCAGATTCACAAAGGCGTCGTCAAGCGCGTCGTTTCCAGAGAAGATATGGGTCATGGTCTTCAGGTCTTGCTCCTTAATCCTATCCTTCAAGATTCCGAAGTCCTCATTTTTATCAACGCTCACTGCGATAAATTCCACGTCCCCATTTTGGGAATAGTGGCGCGCTAACTCCTCGTATCGCTCGATAACGCTCCGGGAAAATGTGCACCACGTCGCCCAGAAGAGTACCACGACATTCTTGCCCTGGTAGGCGCTTAAGGGAATTTCTGAGCCATCAAAAAACATCAGGCGAGACTCAGGGGCATGCGTGCCCACCATCTCCTGAGATTTGGAGCTTAGGGGGGAGCATCCGATCGACGAAGTGATCGATAAAGCGAGAATACAAGCGAGCAAAAATCTCATGAACCGTCTCTCTATGCGGGTAGTGTGAACGCACGGTCATGTTACTCGAAGCTGTATGGTCTGGTAAGTTCTAAAGATAGTGATACACGAGCAGAACGCGCTCTTAGCACGCATGGGTCGGTGGGCTGGTCATGACGTGGGGCGCCCTCGATCCCGAATTACCCCTATCTTTGCCTCGTACACGGCACGAACCTTGGGGTCTTGCTCTTCGTCGTAGCTCTGGGAGATCAGTTTGAGGAGCATGATATCATTCTCTCGGGCAAGACTCTCGACGGCTACTTTGCGCACATCGACCGACGGATTTGCCAAAAGATCTACTATGTCGAGAGGCTCGATGGAATCAGAGTACCGCCGAAGGAGCACCACCAGCATCTCAGGGGGAGCTCCCTTAACCAGTCGCTTCAACAGCTCTCTCTTGCGCGGTGCGTCCTTGATCAGCTCAAGCTCCCGACTAGCAGTTTGCTCATCAACCGTGTCACGCAATGCAAGAACGGCTACTAATCCACCGTACTTCGAGCTATCACTCCCATACGAGGAATCCAAGAACTCTAAGACTTGGGCGACGTAGGTATCATGCAGAGGCTTACTGCGCAGCGCGTCGAAGGCAGCGCGGCGAACTTCCGTATCCTGTGCGGTGATGATACTTGCCTGCAGCACACGCGGCGCACCCTGACCGTACCACTCCCCAAATCGTTTGATATCTACGCTTGAAAGCTTGCCAAGCATCCCTGACACAAGAGACATACGTAACCCCTCTGAGAGAGCTACACTCATCTGGAGCTCCTTCAGAAAGATCGCGTGAGGCCCCTCCGTGACCTGACGACGCGACGCCAACTGGGCAACAGTGGCGATCTCTGATCGCCCTTTGCGCCCCAACACATCGAGGAGCCATTTAATATCACTGGCGGGTATCTTCTCACTCACCTCAACGAGATCCTCTGAGAAAAGATCATGGGCATCCGGCAATAAAAGCATGAGTGCGTATGGACTGTGTTCCCCCCCGTCGGGGACTCCAACCTGATCAGCAACCGCACGCGCTAAAATGCCCCGATACGGCTCAGCATCGCCTGAATCGAGTGCCAACGCTGCTGCGAGGACCGTTGCTGTTCTCGGATCTAACTCGTACAATTGAGCAATTCCATCAACTTTACTCTGCTTGTTGAGGGCTGGATCGAGGATAACTACCATCAAACCATCAGCTGCTTCAGAGCCGAACTTTTCACGTCCGTTGCTTGGGTTGTAGGCACCTCTGACAATGTCAGATGCTCGAGCCAAGCCAAGTCTTCGTGATCGCGACACCAATGTCAAAAAGATGTCTCTGCGATCTTCAGGCGATCCGTCGGTCATCAATTCTTGCACCAACTTCTTATGCCCGATCGGGTCATCGGAGACATACAAAGTTTGCAAGGTCTCCTGAATGGCGTCGTGTCGATTGATCGCGGCTCGCTCATCTGATTCAACGCGTGCATTTAATGAGCGTACATCGAGGAACGAGACAAAAAGGACACCCAGTGCCACGACATTAGCTACTGCCAACAGCGAGACCCTACTTGATACGCCGAAGAGAGCGGGAACATCTTTGACGACACTCGAAATCCTCTCCGATGTGCCACTGGAAAACCCCTTATCGAATCCCTCCGATGCTCTCGTGGAACGTACGTAAGATTCCTTCTCGGCGCCATCCTCGCTTTCACGATCCTCTGGATCGGTGCCGCCCTCCGGACGGAGAGAATCTCTCTCAGGATTACTATGGCCATCTGTGGTTGAAGAGACGTCCATGAGCGCAAACTCATCACTCGACTCAGGCGTTGTTCCTTTTCCATCTTGTTCAATAACCGAGCGAAGTTTGGTGGCGGTAACTCCCCCGGCGCGAAGCTCCTTGGTTGCAGTCGCGCGCAGAATATTTTTGAGCCACGCGGGAGGTCCTTTTTTCTGCTCTTCCTGCCCAACCTCACTCGCGAACAACCCATCTCCAAGCCATCCCAAGGCGTAAAGATCGCATGAGGGACTTTGGACCCCACCATGTGCTTGCTCGGGCGGACGGAACGCAAGGTATCGAGCTCGATTGAACTCCTCCTCTTCTCTCTGTAGTAACACATCACCAAGCACTGCAAAGAGCGATACCTTTCCGCGGTCATTCATCACGAACGAGTCTAAGCAGAGATCGCCACACACTACCGATCTATCATGCAACGCCTCAACGATCCGGACGCACGCGTTGAAGCGAGACTCAAGCTCCTCCATATCCCGCGCCGGGCTATCTATCTTTTTACTATCGTAGTTGGGAAGAACAGCGAATCCGACATCCTCTCTATCCACTCCCGCGCGGAGGATAGGCTGAACACCTTGAATCCCGCTAAGTTGACCCAGCCGATCTGCGAAACGTTTACTATCCGACTTCGCCAACGGTCCTCGAGTCCTCCACACGGTTACCTCTCGACCCGATTCAACCTCGACTGCTGTGAATGCTTGTGCCGTTAGAGTGCCAGCGACAACGCGGCGAAGCTCGAAACGATCTTCAAGACCATCCGCAAGCCTCTCAAATGTCAAAGCCTTCCCTGTCATAAACGCTTCGCTATCTACCCACCATCATCCAGGTTCCGACTTGCTGAACCGGAACACTGGGATCAAGCTCCTCAAAAGTCGTCACAAAAAGCGAATGTCTCGTCATCCGCGTAATCGAGAGAACCTTCTCTTTGAGATCGTTTGAACACAAAAGAGCCACTGGAAGAATGCCTTGGTCGAGGGTGGGTCGTAGAACTCGTGAGAGACCAGCGAGCAGCGCATCAAGAACCGGGGCCTCTACCGCGACAGGAAGGGCTTTGTTATCGAAATCTGCCTCACTCAGGGTGCGTTCAACATCTTCTGAGAGAGACACGACATGGAGGCTAGTTGCTGAACCCAAAAACCTTCGCAAGACTTGTCGCCGGCGGCACGCCCGCAGATGTCGCACTACTTCTGTGAGATCAAGCGAAGACTCATCATCGACAGAGACCCGATGAGCCGCGCAAAACGACGCTACGCCCTCAACAACCCCGCGGAAATCACGGATGCTGACCCCTTGCCGGACGAGCTCATGCAGGAGCTCGGCGAGCCTCGGCACCGCTATGAACTCCTTGCCGAATCCTTCGGCGATGAGACCAGGGTGACGCTTCTCTATCTGGCGAAGCATTGAGTGAACATCTGTGACGGATAAGAACTCTTCTGGATGGCGCTGGCAAAAGCTCCCTATGCGAAGGCAGATATACTCGAAAAAGTCATAGCCTCGGATGTTTCCTGCCTCGAGCACTCCCTTCGTCTGCGGCGAGTTCTTTGTCCAAAAAACCTTATGACCAGAGATCGGGTGCTCCTCCTCCTGGAGGACGGGCAAGCCCAACACGCGCGCCTGACAACTTGATATCTCAACGAAGAGGGACTCAGGCTCTACCGAACCTGAGAACATCTCAATACCACCGTGATAGACCCGGTAGGATGCAGGTGCCAACAATTCAGCCGGGGCAACATTCAGGTCAGGCAGGAGAATTCCGACATGCGAGTGAAAGTCCTCATTGAATCGTCCCCACACATCCGTGTAGCGCTGAGGCTGTGTTCGATACAGCTTGAAGAGCACCCGCGTGTCGAGCTCAAGCCGCAACACTCCATCACCGAGCTCACTGATCCCCTTTTCGTGCCGACCACTATCTCCACTAAGCCTTCCATATTCCCCGGTCAGACCGACCCTCACGGGCATCTCTCGTTCTCTCTTTATGAGGAACCAAC
>JALRCK010000282.1 GCA_023262305.1 Deltaproteobacteria bacterium | reverse complement strand
GCGAGGTCAGGGTGGAGCGAGTGCTTTATGCCTCCAAGATTCACTCTCCGGTAGACTCCAATCAGCATCCCCTCAAAGCGGTATTCACCGCACTGAAGCTCATGCTCGCGGCCACAGAGCGCCGCTATGGCACGCGCGTTGAGAACGTCTATCTCCTGGGCAGGGAGGTCAAAGGATCCAACCTCCAGCAGCTCTTCGGTCGGCCGATTCAGGGTCTCAATCTCAAGGATTTTATCAAGAGCGATGGCGCGATGGGAGGACTATCCCCCTTAAGCGCCCCATTTGCAGCTGACGAGTCCGTTAAAGCCCCTCTCTCAAACTTCAGAACGCGAGAGCTCTCTTTCACACCCAAGCTCGGCGAATTCCTTCGGGCCCTCATGGGGACCGCTAAATACTTTCAGATTGCCGCTGGTGCTGTCGTGATCGGAATACTCCTCACCTACCTCGTTCGCGCCTACACCATCAGCGCTATTCAGTCCTCTCTGACTCAACAGATAGCTACCGTTATTCCGGGTTTCACAGCGTCTCCTTCTGATATACGCCCGGAACTTCTCAAGGCCGAAGCCAAGCTCACTGAGGAGCTCGGTGTTCTCGCCTCACCCGCTAAGGTGTCCCCACTCGATGCACTCTTGGCCATCCTGAAGCTTCTTCCCTCCAGCGAGAATGTCACGATTAACTCCATTAAGATCTCAGGCACGAAAGCTCAAATCACCGGCACCGCTCCACAGCTGAGCTCCATTGAGGTTGTGGGCAAAGCGCTCAAGGCGAACGCCGGGGTCTTCAGCAAGGTCACGGCAACACCAGGTAGTTCGGCTCAAGGCAAATTCAATTTCACCGTTGACCTTATCCTCGCACAATAGGAGACCTCTGAGTGATGGAACAGTTGAAGAAATTCTGGTTCGAACGAAACCCTCGCGAGCGGGTCCTGCTCTCGGGTCTGGGGGTGCTTGGCGCCATCATGATCGTGTGGCCTGCTGTAATTCAGCCTATCATCGGAGCATTCGAACGCCAATCAAGGGAGCTTGCCGACGTTACACTCACCTACACTGCGGCTCCGGACATCCTCGCCCGCTACTCTAAGTTGATGAATCGTCGCAAAGAGCTGGAGAAATTCTACAGCGGTGTTGACGTTGCTGCCGACCCACTATCGTACCTTGAGAGGCTCCTGCGTGACACAGCGAAGGCCTCTGGCACCTATAACGTAACACCGCGCGAGGGCACTCAGCTGGGCGGGAAATACGCACACAAGCTGTTTATGGTAAACTTTCAGTCTGGGAGTCTTGAAAACGTCGCAGCATTCCTGAAGGAACTCACCGGAGGGTCTCAGCCAATGCTCATTTCCCAAATTAACCTAGATCGACGCCCAACAACCAGCACCCTCAACGTGCAGCTGGAGGTGAGCGGATTCGAGTCAATCGCCGGAAAATGAAGCACAGGCTTAAGCAGCTCATCGGGATCACTCTGGTCATATTCCTGGGCACGTTTCTACTTTCATGGCCCGCAGTGCTCCGCCTCATCATTCAGTCCGAGCTCCAACAGGCGCGAAAAAATGGGCACCACATCTCTTGGAGTGGCCTGTCAACCGGTATGAAGTCAGCTTCCGTTGAGTCGCTCACGGTCTGGGTTCCAGGTCCTAAAATCAAGGGTGGGCTCAGCATTCCAGTCTCAGTGGATCTTCAGGGCGTTGCAGTGGCCCTCCATGCCGCTCCTCTTCTGATGTTGCAACCCTCCGTTGCCTTCGAAACGTTGCTCTATGGTGGCTCAATCAAGGGTGACGCTGACCTCACCCGCTCAAACAGTAAACTCTCTGCTCGGGTCGACAACGTTGAGGTGGGTAAGCACCCACAAATCGCCGCCCTCGGGGTGCGTGGCGGCACCCTGACCGGTCGTATCGACCAGATGGTTTTTGACCCAGCCGGTCCAAGCCAGGGGACCTTCTCTCTTTCAGTGAGGCAACTCTCAGTGCCGGCCCTGGGCACCGCAAAAACCCTGCTGAGAATCGATGACCTCGGCGCTTTCGACCTCGATACCGCTGGAACAGTGACTCCAAAAGCGATTGAGATTTCGAGTCTTAGGCTTGTATCAGAATTTGGCGAAGCTTCAGGGCAGGTCACAGCCCAAAACCACCTGACAGGATCCCCGAACATCAGCGGCGAGCTACACGTCTCCTTGTCGCAACATGGGAGTCAAGTGCTTGGTCCTTGGCTCCCTTTGATACCCGGAGCCGGTCTCCAATCTGATGTGAGGACGTTCTACGTCAGGATGGCGCCCCTGCCTTGCTCTCAGGCCCGAGCGGGGGGTGCATTTATCTCCCTCGGTGGCGGATGCGCGAAACTCTCATTTACCCGGGGATAAGTCCCCTCTCGACTATCATACTACCCCCGTGCCCCTCTCCGATGGTAGGCTAAGCCTATGAATGAGGCTCTCACACTTTTTGTCATCATCATCGCTGCCCTTCCACTCGGGGCTATGCTTTTAGCAAAGCGCTTCACCCGCGGCGAGACAGACGAAGAGATAGCCCTTATTCGTGAGGAGGCCCGTATACTTGAGAATAAGATCATCGAGACCCTGGCAAGTGAAGGCACGATGGTCTCCAAGGCACACCTGTCCTCCCTTAAAAACAAGGCTCTTGAGTATACAAATGCCCTCGACTCTCAAAAGGCTCTACGTCAGGAGATGGAAAAGAAGCTCTCGACTGCCCACGAGGACGTGCTCACTAGGGAGTCAGCACATCGAGACATGAAGGCAGAAAAGCAGGACAACGAGGTATCTCTTCAGACCGTGCTCTCCAGCTTTACCGACATCTCCTCTGAGTCAGTGTCACTTGAGCAGCGACTCGCTGAATCGCTCAAGACGATCGACAAAATGACCGCTGAGATAGCGATGTCTGAGGATCAGCGTGCCATTTTTGAGTCGCTATCCGGCGCTTTGACAAGTGCCAGCGCTCAACTACGCGACGTAATCGTAGCCCATCAAAACGTCTACGAGCGCCTTGAGGCCCTGCGGTCTCAGTATGCTGATCTTGAAGGTGAATACATTAAGCTCGTTGAGCTACAGCTAGAGGCCTAGGAGTTCATTCCTACAACATGTCGTCGAGGACCTTGTCGAGACGCTCAAGGGATGCGGTTTTTACAGACTCATCGACCAGTCTGTAGGCCTCTTGCATCAAGAAAGGATCCCGGCAACTCCACATAAGCCCATGCCTTCCAACGGTGAGTGAGTATTGTGTGCTCACATCAGATGCCAAGCACGCTACGGTCACGGTGAGGTTATTAATTTCCGTTCGATATCCCCTCACACCAACATCACCCTCGACAACTTGCCAATCGGCTGCGGTCGTCTCGCCGATAGCCTCCTTGATATTTGCGGTTAAACGAGCAACAGCATCGTTGAATTCCCGCCGCTGACCCTCTCGGAACTGTTTAACGATGAGCTCAATTTCTCGGTAGAGCTGTTCAGCAACAACTCCGTCTGCAAGGAGCTGTGGCGGCTTCTCCATTCCACCCGCCCCGCGAAAAGATGGATCGAGAAGCGCCTTGGGCGACCAACCTCGCCCACGCAACTCAATCACAAAGCGCGAGGGACCTGCCTCAGAGAATGCATAGCCGCCGCCATGATATTGAGTGCTCACTGGAGTTGAGCACCGAAGAACGAGGGCGCCGCTCTTGGTGTCTGTAAAGAAGACCTGCTCCCAGGTCTCACGTGCTCGAGGGAAGCGGCGGTTTGAGTCTAGTGGCTCGCCGCCTTGCTCCCACCGGTCGGGGGCGGTATTCGCCAGGGTATTCCGTATCTTGTCGAGCAACGTGGCTGCGTCTGCCTTTCCGGCGCCGTGCTCCTCATCCCGCTTCTTCGTCTCGTCGTTCATCGTACTACCTACTCTCAATTGTAGAGCGTCCCCCCCTCATAGTTCAACGGGAACTGAGGAAATTCGTCTTATTCTCGGGTGTTATGCCACCTCTCGGGGCTCATGTGCGGTTCAATGAGCAGCTCGGGCAAAACACCAAGAATCAAGGCTCCTTACTCGGGCAGATGTAACGAACGGGGATTACCTAGACGGCATCGCGAGCAGGGTGCGGCGCGAGGACCTCGCGAGGTTTAACGCCATCCATTTTTCCAACCACGCCCTCCCGCTCCATCATCTCAATGATACGCGCAGCGCGGTTGTATCCAATACGAAACGTACG
>JALRCK010000281.1 GCA_023262305.1 Deltaproteobacteria bacterium | reverse complement strand
GCATGTGGGTGCCTCCATCATGGATCACGCACGCTCTTGAAACGATTCAACGGGAGAGGGTCGATATCCTGCTTCTCGGAGGCGACTACATCTTTGTCAGTGATAATCCGGTATGGAGCGCAACGCGAACGATCCGAAATCGTGATTACATCGGGATGACTCGAAGGGAGACCGCCGCAAAGGCCTTCTCCGACGCACTCCGGCTCATCTCTCAGTACACCTATCCGGATGGAACGTACGCCGTCGTCGGTAACCACGAGCATTGGAATTCGATTGAGCTTTTTCGACAGGCCTCCAAGGAATTTCCAGGGGTTCGAATCTTGATAAATGAGGAGGCGTCGGTACACCGTGGCGTAGCAACTCTCAACATCCTCGGTGTCGACGATCACCTCACGGGTTTTCCGATGAAGCCTCCACCGCGGCGGGCAACTCCAGAGGAACGCACACGCATCCTTTTGAGCCACAACCCCGACTACATAGCCACACTCCTGGGGGAGGAGATGCATGCATTTGACATCGCTTTGTGCGGGCATACTCACGGCGGTCAGGTTTGTATCCCTGGTCTCACCGGGACCATCATCCCAGTTCAGGACCCGCGCTTCATGGCTGGTCTTACTCGGGTCGAATCCGGGTATGTGTACACGTCGCGGGGTTTGGGCGTTGTAGGGCTACCGTTCCGGGTTAATTGCCCCCCTGAGATCACCATCATCGAGCTTCGGCAGGTCTAAGAGACAATTCTAATGGGGATAATACTCCAACCCCTTGAAACATATCATATAGTTAGGGTCCAATCCCCGGAGAGGACCCTTTGTGGGTGCGCCTTGCCGTTAGCATCATGAGAGCTTAATACCCCGATCTCTTTACTTTTAGCCTCATTCTTTGCTAAAAACCGCACGATATTTGGCGCACGCGCGATGCGTGCTCAGTTAAGGTTCCCGGTAGGGAACGGTATGTAAGCATGGATTTGTCATGGTAGTTGGAGATATGAACGACGAAACTGGATCTGAGAGAGCACCGAAGGGAAGCGCTGATACAGGAACTGGTGCACCCCGATCTCGAGAGCCGCGTGCTGCCGCTCCAGGTGACGATCGCGCTCGTGCAGGTGCGATGGAAGTGGTCGTATCTCACAACATTGAAAAGGCCATGAAGATCCTTAAGCGAAAGCTCATCAAAGAGGGTCTCTTCAAGGAACTCAAAGCTCGGAAGTATTATGAGAAGCCCTCTGAGCGCCGCAAGCGCAAGGAGAAAGAGTCTCGCAAGAAGCAGCGCAAAGAGGAGGCTCGTCTCCGAAAGGGTCCAGGCTTGATGTAAGCCGCTCTATTGAGCGAATGCTAAGAGGGGGGCTGTCGCAGCTCCCCTTTTTTTTGAGCTATTTTTGGCAATTCATCCGGAGGAGCCTTACTTACTTGTGGCATCCCTCTCCCATTCATATAGTTGGAGAGTCATGTGCAAGGAAGCACGGCAAAACCCGTTCCTGCTGTGAAAGCGGCTCGTGGGTCGCTCTTCGATTTTTGGCACGTGGAAAAATCCTCCGTGTATCTCGAGCTGATACTGGTGCGGATTTTTCCCTGCACCAACAATCGAACATCAACCCAACCTCCACTTTCTCACTTCGGGAAGATTTTGCCTCGTTTCCTTAACGGAGCGTTCCGATTGATGGATCTCCGCTGGGATTTACTGTGAAAATCATCTCGCGATACGTACTTAAGGAGGTCTTTACCTTCTTCTCGATCAGTCTCCTGACGTTCACAGGTCTCCTGCTCACGGTTCGGATGCTGAAGCTCACCTCACTTATCGTCAATCGCGGAGTGGAGGTCAGCCAGATCGCTACCGTCCTTCTTGCCATCATCCCCACCTTCCTTGAGATCGCTCTGCCGATGGCGACCCTGCTCGGGGTGATGCTCGCGTTCGCGCGGATGTGCGGAGACTCGGAGATGGTCGTGTTGCGGGCAAGCGGAATCAGCCTCCTTAAGTTTCTCGTTCCGATAGGGCTCTTTGCAGCCGCTGTCGGAGGCACCGGACTCTTTGTTTCGTTTGTGCTGCGTCCGTGGGGATTCTCTGCACTATCAACTGCGCTCTTTGAGATCGCTCGTTCGAAGAGCACCTCCGGTCTCACCGAGGGGGTATTCAACAAGATCGGTCAGCTCACCCTCTATGCTGAAAAGATCGACTATCAAACTGGCGACCTCTCCAAAGTTATCGTAGACGACAAACGAAATGACACTCAACGCAAGGTCGTTGTAGCAAGGCGTGGAAAAATCGTTGCTGACGAGGCAACACAAACTATTTCTCTCTTGCTTGGTGAGGGAGTTGCGCATGAGACGGATGGTCAGAACTACTCCCGCACTGCGTTTCAGTCTAACAGCCTCTCGGTCAATCCCATGGAGCTCAAAGAAGATGCAAAGAAGGGACAGGTCGCAAGAGAGCTCGCGGGTCCCCAACTTCAGAAGACTATCGACCACTATAAAGAAAAGCTTCGCACCACTGAAGGGGACAGCATTGAAGTATACGGGCAAACGCTGACTCGCAAGGAGCTCCTCAAAAAATTCCGTCGCGCTAAGATCGAGTACGGACAGCGACTCTCCCTACCCTATGCTTCTGTGGTGATGGCCTTCGTCGGTATGGCCCTTGGCATCATGTCCCCTCGAACCCAACGCACGTGGGGAGCTGGATTTGCGGCAACACTCGGTCTGGTGGTGTTCATTCTCTACTACTCGATCTTCTCAATCGGACTTACCATGGCCGATGGTGGTCGGCTTAAGGTGTGGATAGCGCTGTGGGCGCCTAACATCATTACGACGGCGATCGCTGCACTCCTTGTCTACAAGGTCGGCACCGAACAGTGGCAGTCTGTCTCCGAAGGGGCTCAGCGATTCCTTGAGCGAGTTGGCAAGTTGACGAAACGGTGGAGGAAGGCATGAAGATCCTCCATCGCTATATCCTTTCCCTCTTAGTGAGAAACTTCGTTATCGGTTTGAGCACTTTCGTATTCCTCTTCCTCGTCGTGGATTTTATCGACAGAATCGACAACGTCCTAAGCGAGGGAGCCTCTGCTTGGCTGATTATCCAATACTTTGCCTGCAGAGTGCCGCTTATGGCACAACTGATGCTGCCGGTTGCCCTGATCTTTGCGACTCTCTTCACATTTGGTCTCCTCTCAAAGAGCTCTGAGATAACGGCCATGCGCGCAAGTGGCGTGACAGTCATATGGCTTGCTCGTCCTCTGATGATCTTCGGGCTTGGGCTTTCAGTCCTGTCTCTCTTCCTCGGCGAGGTCATAGTTCCATTTTCGGAGCGAAGGCAAAAAGAGCTCTACAACATCGACATCAGGCAGAAGGACAAAAAGGGTGGCTATAGCCAATCGGATTTCTGGTGGCGACACGGAAACACCTTCTACGCGTTTGACCTCTTTGATTCTCGCACTAACACGATTCACTCGCTCTCCCAGTTCGATCTGACCGAGGACTGGCGGGTGACCCGTCGTACTGATGCAAAGAGCGCTCATTGGATCGATGAGCTCTTGGGATGGAGCATGCGTGATGTCACTCAGTACCACTTTGATACCGAACCGATCGCCGAAGAGAAACTTAAGTCATACACCCTTCCGATTCGCGAAAAACCGAGCGACTTTTATGATGTCAAGAGCGATCCAAGCACCATGAGCTTCTCTGAGCTGCGCCGCTTTATAAAAAAGCTCAAGAGGAATGGTATTTCAACGACTCAGTACCAACCAGATCTCTACAGCAAGCTCGCCGCTCCGCTCATCATTTTCATCACCGGGATGCTCGTACTCCCCTTCACCCTTCTCCCGGCTCGCTCAGGTAGCATGGCGCTCAGCTCTGTTGCGGCGATCTCAATCGCATTTCTCTACTACGCCGTTGACTCATTCAGTATCTCGATGGGCAGAGCAGAACTCCTCCCTGCGTTCCTTGCTGCATGGTCAGCGAATATCGTTATGGGTATCGTTGCACTCGTGCTTAATCTTGGGACTGAGGCACCAAGGTAGTCTCCGTTTGTCGGATGGGCTCAGATCAGAGACCGACAACAGTTCGGTACATTCGATCAACTATCTCTTCAATGCTTTCGCGCGAGTTCTCGATCAGGATAGCTCCGTCAGCGGGTCTCATCGGGGAGAGAGACCGATGAGCGTCCTCGTAATCTCGACGAATAAGGTCTCGCTCTATCGTCGA
>JALRCK010000280.1 GCA_023262305.1 Deltaproteobacteria bacterium | reverse complement strand
GTTCACAGATACGCTCCCGGAGTTCCCTCGACGATCCAAGGTACTCAGCTGTGAGAGGGTGGTCTCCCAAGATGAATACATGCCGATTAAAATTTGGGTCGTGCACCTGTATCTCATCGCCGAATCCCATGATTTTAGCGAAACGATCCCATGACGTCTCCTCAGAGAGGGTGCAGATAAAGGTCGAAGAGACCGGCGTTTCGAACGTTTTACTTCGGTTCCTTTTTGAGGATGACGACCCCTTTACGGAGTACGGAACCCCGTTGTGGTCTAATGGA
The DNA here is from genome assembly GCA_023262305.1 of Deltaproteobacteria bacterium. GTDB lineage: Bacteria > Bdellovibrionota_C > UBA2361 > UBA2361 > OMII01 > OMII01. The sequence continues at coordinate 3,920 of JALRCK010000280.1, read as the reverse complement.
AAATCGACCGGGGTATTCCGGAACAAGATGCGGTAGAGGAACGAGGCGATCGTTATGATCAGTCGGGTCAGTATCCACATAGCAAAAATGCTTAACAGCGCCAGCAAGAGAAAAGGAGAGAGTTCCTGTGCCGGATCGGTGTTCTTACGATGAGCCCCCCAGAAGGGGAGTCGGTTGGGGCCACTTTCAGGTTGAGAATCGAAGGCTCTTTGGAGAGCGTTTTTAAAGGAATAATACCCTTCACCGACCGCCCTGTAGGGTGAAAAGGGCCTGAAAAATGATTTAAAACAGGCGGTTGCGCTTGGTTGAATAGAGTCTGTCGACCGGGTACACTTCCCCGGCAGTTAAGAAAACCCCTCTCAATCACCAAAGAGAGCCATACCCCAACAGGTGGATGGCTACTTTTGTGATTGTGAGGCTTCCAAGAACGGGAGCTTTACAGATGAGATTTGGAATCCTTAAGGTCGCCTCCGAAGGTGGAGACGACTCTACGAAAAATCGTCGCCCAGTCGCCGAGCCACTCGGGCAGGAATACTACGCAGAGATTGAGACACGTCTCCAGTACGTCTTTACCGATCGGGCGTGGCTTGAGCGCGCTCTCACGCATCGGTCCGTTCACGCGCGCGGAGAGAAGAGTGACTACGAGCGCTTGGAGTTCCTTGGTGATGCTGTATTCGACCTCGCCGTTGCGCACCTCTTGCTTGATCACCATCCAGAGGCTCGCGAGGGTGAGCTCTCAAAGATGAGAGCGGCGCTTGTGAACACGGCATCGCTCGCTGAGATTGCGCGGGAACTCGACCTTGGAAAGTTTATTCGTTTGAGCCGTGGCGAGCTCGCGAGTGGGGGCTCAGACCGTCCCTCGATCTTAGCTGATGTGCTTGAAGCCGTTTTGGGCGCAATCTACCGTGAGGGGGGATACGAGGTCGCTCGTGTGTGTGTTGAGCGCCTACTTGGCTCACGCCTCGTCAACGTGACTCCGCGAGATCCGAAAACAGAGCTTCAAGAAGCGTTGCACGCTGCAGGGAGCGAAGCTCCGGTGTACCGACTTGAGTGTGTTGAGGGTCCGGAGCACCAACCGATCTTCGTCTCGCTCGTTGAAGTTGATGGCCAGATCGTTGGCCGGGGACGAGGGGCGACGAAGAAGGCCTCGCAACAGAACGCAGCCGAAGAGGCGCTCGCGCACCTCAAAGGTGGTGACGATATCGATGCGCGGTTCATGGTAAAGCCTGCTAACGGCGATGAATCGTCCGCTGAAACAGAAACAGATCCCAAGGTAGTATCAACAGAGACGTCGGAGTAATTATATGCCAGTACAAAACTCACTTCCGACGGTATGTATCGTTGGACGAACGAACGTTGGTAAATCAACCCTCTTTAACGCGCTTGCCGGTCGTCGCAAAGCGGTCGTGAAGGATCAACCCGGTGTTACCCGTGACCGATACTACGAGCTCGTCACCCGTTTCGACTTTCCGTTTACCCTGATCGACACCGGTGCTCTCGTTGGAGAGGAGGATCTCGTCCTCCACGAAGCAGTTAAGCAGCAAACCGAGCTTGCGATGCGCCAGAGCGATCTCATCATCGTGGTCTTCGACGGACTTCATGGGCTTCATCCCCTCGACAGTGAGGTCGTCGACCTCGTGCGACAGGTTGAGAAGCCAACGATCTATGTTGCGAATAAGTGTGAGAAGCCATCCTCTGCAATGACGGCCACTGAGCTGTACGGGCTTGGCCTTGAGGAGATCATCCCCTTGAGCGCCGCACACCGCCGAGGGATCCGAGAGCTGCTCGCTAAGATGGAGGAGCTCGTTGGATCTTCTGAGCTGAAAGCGGAGCTCGCTGATGGCGAGGACGCAGCGTACCAGGTTAATGAAGACGAAGAGGGTGACGAGGGTGTTGTTCACTTTGACGAGGGCGATATCCCAGAGAACGCCGATGAGGAGACAGCTCCTGAGGTCGAGCACGACCCGAACAAGGCTATCAACATCGCCATCATCGGAAAGCCGAACGTCGGAAAGAGTACCTTCGTTAATCGCCTCCTCGGAGAGGATCGATTGATCACATCGCCCATAGCGGGAACAACTCGTGACAGCATCAAGTGTGAGTTCATCCGCAACGGGCAGAAGTTTGAGATCGTAGACACCGCCGGACTGCGCAAGAAGGCAGGTGTTAAGGATGATAGTGTTGAGCGCTTCAGCAATATCCGTACGCTGCGATCGCTCGCGCAGAGCGATGTTGCTGTATTCTTGCTCGATGCCTCAGAGGGCATTCCAACGGAGCAAGACGCCAAGATCGTCGGTCTCGCGCACGAGAAGGGGAAGAGCCTCGTTATTGTGGTGAATAAGTGGGACCTTATCGAGAAGGACCCTCGCATCGCCGAGGAGTATCGTCACGCTATTCGAGTGACCTTCAAGTTCGCCCCGTATGCACCTGTGATCTTTGTGTCAGCATTGACGGGGCTTCGGTGCCTCTCGGTGTTTGATGAGGTGAACACGGTCTATACGGCTGCGCGAGTGCGGCTCTCAACCGGACAGGTAAACAAGCTCTTTACCGATGCGTTTAACTCTAAGCCACCACCGGTCTATCGTGGAGTGCCAATAAAGCTCCTCTATGCAACTCAGGTTGCTGCCAATCCGCCAACATTCGCGGTGTTTGTAAACCACCCAGAACGGCTGCGATTTAATTACGAGCGATATCTAAAGAATACGGTGCGTCGACTCTATCCCTTCCCGGGAAGTGATGTGCGGATCCTCTTTAGGCGCAGAAGCCGAATCACCAATCAACGACGGCGAGTGGCGTAGAGACCCCATCTACGCAACTCACCGGGCTCGTTCATTCACTGCTGGCGCAGGGACCCTTTTCATGGCACCTTTTGCTGCATAGTAGGGCTACGCCCTAGTCAGGAGAGGCACTATGCGAATACGAATCACTTCATCCCTTTTTATCTTTCTGCTCGCACTCGGTTTTTGTGTTGCTGCGCAATCGGTGCAGGCGCAGATCGGCGAAGATCTCTCGGAGCTTGGTGACGATATTCAACATGCTGCGACTGAAGGTAAGGATGCCGTCGTGAAAGCTGGTCGTCACGTGGGGCACGATGTTGCTCCTGTAACAGACAAGATCGGAGACGCTCTTCAGCCAGTGGGGAATGCCGTTGCTCCGGTAACCGATCCCGTGGGTGAATCAGCAGGTAGACTGTATCACGATGCCTCGGGTCTTGTCGGCGAAAGCCATGCCCCTGATGGTGGTGAAGCCGCGCTCAAAAAGGGAGTTAACTGTGCTACCGCGAAGCAGGACATCGCGACCCTCAAGAGCGAAAAAGCGGGCGTTGGTAGTCAAATTATGGCCGGTGTATCATCTGTATTCCCAGTCTCCGCTGTATGTGGGCTTCTCAAAGGGAACTACTCAGAGAACGTTCGCGTGAGCGCGGGGCAATACAACGCTGATATCGACCGCAAGATCGCTCAGATTCAGAGCGTGTGTGGGGTATCATAGAAGTTCGCCGTCACGGCTGTTGAGTCACAACAAAGATATCAAAGGCTCATTCTGCGTCCTTTGAGTCCTTGGTGGTAAAAACCAAATTTAATCCGTCTGATGTGAGACATTAGGAGTGGCGAACATTTCGGGTGTTGCACCATTCGCCCGTAACTGAATGGCCGTGGGTTCGCCGCTAGGTGCGGCGAACACGCACGGATCTGGGGTGGCTTGTTAGGTTGCTAGACCGGGATCTTCCAGATTACTCCTCGTTAAGTTCCGGACACTGACGGTATAGTTCGACGCAGCTCGGGCTTTGAGATCGTTTGCTCGGATCAAGCCTCGCGGATTCCTCAATTTCCGCCCAGGCTTCAAGTTGTGAACACTGAGCGCGATCGGCTTGTTTCGCGAACTCAGTTGAAGATTCCTCATAGCACTTTTCATAGAGGTCG
>JALRCK010000027.1:9366-13497 GCA_023262305.1 Deltaproteobacteria bacterium | reverse complement strand
CGGAGTGAGCCTCTCCACATCGTCGTGGTCGGGTCTAAGAGAGATCCTGGGGCTCGGGAGCTATGGAGTGAGGCTATTCGGCTCGTTCATCCATACCTCCGAAGGGAGTGGTGGGATCGAGAAGAGGGAAGGCTTCCCAATCCTGATGTTTCGTACCCGCTCCTCAAACGACCGGCCGCATTTCTGTGCTTTGAGAAGAGATGTTCGCTCCCCCTCTTTACGCAGTCGGAGTTGCAGGCGAAACTTCAAGAGGCGGTTCCCCCACTATGAGGTATGTATGCGAATAGTAGCCACAGAGGTTCTCTATCAAGGAAGGCTAAAGGCGGTGCGAGATATGGTGGAGTATCCGGATGGGCGTCAGCACTCCCACGAGACCATCGTACATCCAGGAGCCGTAGTTATCCTGCCCCTCACAGCGAACGGGAAGGTGGTCTTTGTTGAGCAGTATCGGCATTCTCTGAAGGAGTCGATCCTTGAATTGCCAGCTGGGACACTGGAGGTCTCAGAGTCCCCGGCTGTGTGCGCCGAGCGAGAGCTGATGGAGGAGATAGGCATGGCGCCGGGAGAGCTCATCCCGCTCGGAACGCTGTACCCAGCGCCTGGATTTTGTACCGAGATACAACACCTCTTTTTTGCCCGAAATCTTCGCCCTCAGAAGGCAACACCAGATGAGGACGAGGTCATAACTACGATAGAGCTGTCTCAGCACGAGATCGACAGCCATATTCGAAGTGGCAAGCTTAATGATGCCAAATCGATGGCGCTAGTGCTTCGGGCTCGGTTAGAGGGGTTGTTGTAGACGGCGCGAGGCGATTGCGTGGTGTATACGTGAGTGGGTCATAAGGAAATAGTGTGATAGGCATCTTCAATAGAGCGAAAATAGCGCCTGGTATGATCGGTGGCGGTCTTATGCTGGTGTGCTCCTTTGTGCTGATGTGGGCAGGTGTTGCCTCCGATGTCACTACCGACAATAAGCTGCAGCAGGTGGTTCACGATTCGGTCGAAATCGATGCACATAGTCCAGACCCTTCCTATAACGGAAAGCTCGTTATCGCCGCCGGTGAGTTTCGTACGAGCGATTTTTTTGAAGATGAGTATCTGAAGGCCAACAGCTCATTGATCGTGCAGCGACGAGTCGAGATGATGCAATGGGTTGAGATCCAGAACCGGGACGGAAGCCCCCCCGAATATACTTTGCAGTGGGTGGAGGGGCAGGTCGATTTTTTTAAGTTTAAGACGCCCGAAGGGCATGAAAACCCCCTCCTCCAGGTAGCGCCGATTCGATACCTCGCGCCGCAGTCTCGTTTTGGTGGTTTTGATGGGAGTAGATTGTTACCGTTGATCGGGAGGCTTGATCGGTTAGGGATCACTCCTGATATGTTGAAGGATCCGTCGCGGGAGGTTGCAGATGATAAGATTATACTGCGACGGAATCCCGGCTCTGACCTCGCTGGACTTGGTGATACGCGAGTATGGTATGAGGTGCTTCCTCAGGGAGATTATACCGTTTTGACCGTGCAGCAAGATGAGCGCAACTTGGTGGGCGCATCTCCATCAGCGACCCTTTTTATTCATAAGGGTCTGCTCTCCTCCGATGACTTTCAGCAAGAGTTAGAGGGGGAGGCAGATCAAAGCTTTTTGGGGATGTTCTACCTCGGGGGAGGGCTTCTTTTCTTTGCGCTGCTCTCCATTTTGATGCCCAAAAAGCACCGGTTCGATTTGCGACCGCACATCAATGCTCAGGGGGCGGTGGCGGTTGTGATTGTGAGTGCCACAGGCTCGTTTGTCGCGATGTCCCTTTTCTTCCTGCTCTCACTGACTCGGTAAGTTTGTCAGTGATAGCGAGTTTTAGGATCCTCATCATCTCGGGAGCCCTTCACCACGCGGAGGCCCGATTTTTTCTTGAGTCGCTGAAGCTTCCAATTGTAATAGGCGAGCTCAAGTCTGCGACGTAGCTCGGCGAGATTTATGCCGCCGCGTCGATACATGTAGAGGTAGGTAAAGGCGGCGGCAAAAAGGTCGGGAAGTACCACGAGAATCCCGGCGAAGATCGCGTTCAAGACTACGAAACCGAGACCGATGAGTGCAAAGGTTTCTCCTCGGAGGGGAGAGCCCCAGAAGTTGAGAAGCTGTCCTGAAAAAGCCGCACGAAGACCGTACGCAATCCAGATCGTAGAGATTACGATCGATGCTCCGTGATAGGCGACGAGAGAGTTTATTGGTAAAAGCGTGCACGTTACGATCGCAGCGAGCTCTCCTAAAAATGGGATACCGAGGGCGACGGTAAGGAACCGGCGTTTACCCCAGCTCTGCTCAAGCGCTCCCCCGATGCTGTAAATGATGAGTGCGCCAAAAATAATCTCAACCGGGTTGATGGCAATCAGGAGGGCTGTGAGGGGTCTCCAGAGCTCAAAGTTATATACAGTCAAATATGGAATCAGGAGGAGCGAAGTCGTCCCAAGCAAACCATTCAAGATTGAGATCGCTATCATGGCGATAGTGACCTGATGGGCTGAGTTCTGGAACGACAGGGTGGGGAGGAATGCTGGATTTCTCATAGTGCTTGGTGGGAATACGCTACCTTGAATGAATTAGTGTCGCAATCGCGGCGAATAGGGGGGCGTTCAGATAGGTGTTCCGCCCTTGTTCCACCGCCCACAAGGTACCCTTGTTGATAAGTGGTGTACGGACTTGTTCTCTCTAGCAGGGAAGGGGTGAAAAATGGCGCAGGTGGAATAATTTTTTGCACATAGCCTCGGGAGGGGCTGATAACCTTAGAGGCGTTCAATCAGTGTATTTATATCCTGGTTTTTGGGAGTTTTAGTATGACAACAGAGAACACGCAGCCCCTGACTGACGACATCGTTGAGTCGTCCAAGACGGAACGGGGGGCCTCATTGGTAGAGTACGCTCTTCTTGCTGCCCTGATCTCCATCGTATGTATCATAGCGCTGAATGAGTTGGGCATATCGATCAGCAATCAGTTCATGGCCGTCGAGAAAATTATGTCAGGTAAATAGACGCGGCAGCACACCGATCGTCGTATTGGGGGTACTCCCCCTCCCTTTAGGCTATCATCTTGCGGAGCAGCGTGATTCGCTCCCTAAGTTGAGCCTCTGTGCATGCTGTTTGACTCTTTATCTTCTGCTGTGCGTTGAGCTGGGCGTGAATCTGGGCGTGAGACCGGCTCGTTCGCTTGTGATATATACTCACCAGCTTTCTGACCTCAGTGCTTAGCCAGGCTTTCTCCTCTGCGCGAGTGCGGCGTTCGTCAAGTCGCGCAGCGACCTTTTCCGTGACAACGGATTGAATCTCTTCGTGCTGACTTGAAGCGAACAGAGAGAGTTGGTTTCCGTGAACGATGACGGCGTTGAGACCGCTGTTTGTGGACGCGAGCGCTTCCCACGAGGGCTTCTCTTTGTCCGGGCGCTCCCGGTCCCGATCCCTGTCAAATTCATCGTCATTCTCTCCCGTGGGTCGAATGCAATGTCGAATTTCGTTCTCGATCTCCTCCGCAAGGCGGGTGAGTGTTGGGTCGGCCGGCAGGTAGCAGTAGGCAACCTGTAGGGTGGCAAGAGTTGGGATGCGACGAACGATGCGCCCAAGGAACTGCCGAAAGTACATCTTTGTTCGAACCGTTGTTGCGTAGACCCCTACTCGGAGGCGGGGGATATCCACACCTTCGCTGACCATGTTGCATGCTACAAGCCAGGGTTCCGAGGAATCTCGAAACCGCTTGAGCTTTCGAGCGGCCTCGGCCTCCTCGGAGAGAACTACCACGGGAGGAACCTTGGTGATGGCGGTTAACAGCTTTGCCAATTTACGGGCACTGGTCTGGTCGGCAGCTACAAGGAGAGCGCCCGCGTCTGGATGATCCTTGCGCGTGTTCATCAGCATGGTGTGAGCGTCTCGAAGCATGGGTTGAATCCAACCACTCTCAGAATCGAGCGCTGCGCGGAGCCTTCGTGATTGTCCCATGCCATCAAGTTCATCAGAGAAGAGCGCGGATGCGTCTCCAGATGCGTCTCGCCACGCGACTTCGCCGCCGTAGGTGAAGAAAGCGGTGGGACGACACACGCCTTCCTCAACGGCGCGGCTGTACGAGTATGAGTAGTCGGGCAATCCGAAGCC
>JALRCK010000027.1:3340-9356 GCA_023262305.1 Deltaproteobacteria bacterium | reverse complement strand
CGCTTCTAAAAGGCGTGCCGCTCAAGCAGATGATAAAACGCGCCTCGTGAAACGCAGCCCTCAGACCGTCTCCCCAAGAGAGCCCGTCTCCGGCGTGATGGACCTCGTCCAGAATGATACACGAATTTTTTGTGAGCGTACGAAAGAGCCCCGGCTTTTGAGCGACCTGTTGGTAGGTTACAACGAAGCCGTTGTAGTCTCCGCTTAAAATACCCTTCCCGTTAGAGAAGGAGCTGTCTAGGTGTAGGTCCATCGCAGCCGCCGAGCGAGCCCATTGCGTCTTGAGGTGGGCCGTGGGCACTACGATCCCGATTCGGGCAGCGCCTCGCTTGCGGAGCTGATGCATAGCGAGCACGAGGGCAGCTGTGGTTTTCCCAGCGCCGGGAGTGGCCTCAATGAGGATGGTATTGTCTCCGCGCAGGATACAGTCTCGATAGGCTCCGAACGCCTCCTGTTGCCAGGGGCGGAGCTTAATCTCAGAGATTGGTTGTTTAGCGGGAGCTGACTTAGCTCGAGCGACACTCATGGAACTACACAACTACAAGAACTACAGAACGTAGTACTTGGTAGTAGAAGGAGGTTGCTCTGTCGAGGGAGAAAAAAAACGAAAGAGCAAATAATGGATCTTGCCAAGCTGCTTGTTGCTTGAGCGCGAGAACGCGAAAATAAAAAAGCCGGCGCTCGGCCGGCTTTCGTCATGCCCTAGGGCGATGACCTGTTAGTCATCATCTCCGCCACTGCTTCCACCGCAGCGGTCATACTTCTCTACCTTGGTTGCGACGTTGATATTCGAGGCATCGGTGTAACCCTCCACCTTGATGCAAGCTCCTGTCACGAGATCTGCTTTCGACGACACCCCTCTTCGGAATACCGTAGTTGCGGTGATAGAGAAGGTCTTACCACCCACCACAAGGGTTGGATCGGCGAATGAGGTCACCGTTCCTTTCGCCTCTACTTCGCCGAGTCTGTCATCGTTATCCTCGTAGCCATCGTCTCTGTCGTCGACACCATCGTCGTCGGAATCGGTGTCGCACAGATTACTTCCACGAGCCTTCTCAAAGATGTCACTGACTCCATCCTTGTCTGTATCAACACCGAGGGAAGCAAGCGCTGCTTTTAGCTTCTCTCTGTCAGCTGTCGAAAGCGAAGCAATGCTCTTTGCAAGCCTAACCTCCGATTTGCGAAGATTCCTTGCGGCCGAGAGAGTTGACTTATAGCTGGGTGCGGCGTGAGCCGATAGACAAGAGAACACGCAGAGACACAAAGCTAGGAGAATTTGTTTCATAGGGGACCCTCATGTAGTCGAAGAGCTCCCAGGATATCTGATGGGTAGCCGCAATGCCAGGAAAGTTTTAGTCCATTCATGTCTACTGCTTCTCTGGCACGATACGCAAAGTTCGTAGTGAGGGAGCGGAGCGATGATTTTTCTTTGCCTGTGCTAGAGCGAATAAGCTGCTAACACAGCGATTGCATTGACCCACCGCGAGTCATCGCCAAATCGCCGGTCGTATTCTCCAAGATAACCGAGTTCATATCGTGCCCCATGGGACTCCCAGAAGGGGCCAAGAAAAAATCGGTTTTGCTCGAATCCTCCCGAGGGTCCTCCTTTCACCCCATTGAGATTTATGAGCGTCTCGCTGTAGGCGGTAAGACCCACAGTCCCGTTCTCCGTCAGTGCATAACTGCCCCGAATCAGGTACCGCGAACGATTTGAAACTCCCTGTGCTCCAGCCAGCATGCGTTGCTCCTGTCGAAAGCGATGGTGCCAGGAGATGCCGATGCTTGAGTGTTTGAAGAGTACTTGCTCCCACAGACGCTGCTCGTCGCGGTAGTCGTGGTGATACTCCTGGTCGTAAAACTTTGGCACCCAGGCGTATCCCGCAAAGAGGCTGAGGTCGTTCATTGGGTTATAAACGAGGGCTGGTCGCACTACGAGAAGAGCCATGCGATGCCAATCATCTCCCAAACGGGGTTGAAGCTCGAGGTAGAACTGATACCGCCCCCTGGTATCGAGATCCGAGAGAGTTGTAGTTGTGAACCATCCCTCAAAGTCTGTTGGAATGGCGCTCGCGGAGTGACGTGCTACGAGGGTGAGCGCGGCGACGCAGAGAGGTAAGAGGGGAGAGCGCATAGCGGTGTCGTAAGCGCATCGAAGATATCCTTAAAGGAGGGCGCGCAGGATGTGAGCGCCCTCATGATGAGGTTATGATGGACGTCGTGTCTGCAGGGGGCTATCCCCGCGCTGCTGTTGTGAGGTAGCCCTTGCGACGTACGTGGGTAAGGGTGCGAGCCAGGTAGGTACCGGTCAGGGATATCCAAACAAGAGTGAGCAGGAACGCGCTCACAAGACTTCCCCAAGGAATTCCCCCATCGTGAAGCACGCTCCGCATTCCCTCAAAGATGTGAGTGCATGGAAACACTTGGGCAAATACCTGGAGGAGTGGAGGGAGCGCCGAGACTGGGTAGAAGACCGCCACGAATGGCTGGATCAGGAACGGTACGATCCACGCGAGCGACTCGGCAGCCTCGCCGTAGCGAAGGATCAGGGCGGCGGTGAAGAGTCCGACCGTCCATCCAAAGAAGAGCAGGAGTCCAAAGAGTGGCACAAGGGCAAACCCCAACTCTAGTATGTTAAAGGCGTACAAGAGGTAGGCGCACGCTCCAAGACCGGAGATGGTGATGAGAGCTCGAATGAAACCAACAATCGCGGTAGAGATGATCAGCTCATAGGAACGGAGGGGAGATACAAAGAGGTTGAGGGTGTTGCCTACCCACATCTCCTGAAGCACCGACATTCCGACTGCTTGCTGCGCACGGAAGAAGATGTCCCATAAGATGATTCCGCCAAGCATAAAGAGGACCGCCTTGGACTGAGTTACCTGCTCAAGGTAGAGGGTTACAAAGCCCCAGACGAGCAGATCCATCAGGGGGAAAAACACCAGCTCTGCGATCCGAATATAGGAGCGCTTGTAGATGAAGAGGTAGCGCATCACCATGGCGAGAATTCGAGCTATCATCGATCATCCTTTTCAGCGCTGTCGCGTAACTCACCATCGCGAGCGATGGTGACAAATACCTCCTCAAGGTTCTTGAGCTTAGAGCGCTCTCGAATCTCGGCTGGGGTGCCGGTTGCAACGATCGACCCTCGCGCGAGGAAGATAGTGCGGTCGCAGAGCTCTTCGACCTCCTGCATGTAGTGAGACGTATAGATAATCGTCGTGCCGTGATTCTTTTGGAGTTTCTTGAGGATGGCGCGGACCTTTATTGCGATGTCGGGATCTAGGCTTGCAGTTGGCTCATCGAGGAAGAGTACTGCAGGTTTGTTGAGAAGCGCTTTGCACAGATTGAGGCGGGTCTTCTGTCCAGCCGAGAGGGTTCCGACCAAAGCTGAGCCGGGAAGGTCCACTTCAAGCTCTTCGAGAACCTCTTTGGCGCGCCTCTTTGGATCCTTGACGTTGTAGAGCTTGCCGTAGACGTAGAGACTCTCATCGATGGTGAGGTTTGCTGGGAGTGATACATATGCAGATGCGAAATTAACTCGCTGAAGGATCTGGTATCGATCCTTGGGCATCTCTAAGTCGAGTATCCGAACCGACCCTTCGTCGTGGGAGGTCAGACCGAGCATCATGTGCATGGTGGTTGTTTTGCCCGCGCCATTTGGGCCGAGGAGACCGAGGATCTCACCACGTTCCGCGGAGAAGGATATGCCTCGCACAGCGATGGTTTCGCCGAAGCGTTTTACTACATTGGTAACGGTAACCACGGTCATGAGGCTGGCACTCTACCCCGCGATCACGTTGAGGGCTAGTAGGGGGTGAAAAATGATTTCCGGGTGCGTACCTCGTTAGTTTGACACCCTCCACACGGCTCACGACTGAGCCGTTCTTTATAACCCTGCAAGAGCGAAAAGGCGGAGACAGGGCGTCTCCGATACTACGGCGAGAGCCGTATCATGCCGCTGTCGCCGCGCGAGGAGGCGATTCGATAAACCTTTGATTCTCAAGCAGCGTTTTGAGCAGTCAGGGGTCCTAAGTCCCTCATCTGATGCAGCTGTCTTTAGATTGAGCTGCCTTCTATAAAGTTCACCGCTTTTAGGGTCGACGCACATGGCGGTGAAGGTGATTAATCTAGCTAACTTTAGGGGGGAGCTATGTATACATCCACAAAGCATCGGGTCTTGTCTGTAACTCTTCTCCTTCTCATCTCTGGCTGCAGCTCGCACACCGGGGGAGGCGACAACGTTGCCGGGCTTAGTACCTTCGTCGATGGAGGGGGAATTCAGGTTGGTGGAGCGAGTCAGATCGACGGCTCCGATCAGGATGTGTCAGAGATACTCAGCGAGATAGCTTCGGGTAGCTCTGTTAAGGTGGAGACCGTGCTTGAGGGTGATGTTGATGGCTCAGATGCAGCGCTTGCGCGATCTGAGCGTGGTCGTATTGCGCAGATTCAGGGTGAGCCCAAAAAGAGTCTCGTTGAGTTCAAAGGCGCAGTCGATCAGATCAAAGAGGTTGAAGAGAGAGCCAAGGTTAGTGCGAGTGATGTGGGCTCTCACGCCGCTGCGTTGTTGGTGAACGACAATGTTATTCCGTATGAGCTCGCTGGATTTGAGCGAGTCCTGGTGTACCACTTCCAAGCGATGAACTATCTCATGGAGGGTAATCTTGAAGGGGCGGGTGTGGAGGTTCGACGCGCTAACGCTGAGCAAGGGCGGGCTCTCAAGGAGCATGAAGAGGAGCTTGCAGATGCTGAGAAAGAAGCATCAGAGGAAGGTTTTAAGCCGTCCGCTTTCGTCGCAAGCCTCGACCAAGAGCTTGGCGACTCCAAGGCGCTCGCCGCTCTGGTCAAGAACTCTTTTCAAAATGCGTACACCTTCTATATGTCAGCGGTCGTTCATGAGTTGATGAATGAGTCGAATGACGCATACATCGATTACAAGAAAGCGCTTGAGATAGCACCGGATAACGGCGTGATTCAGCGAGACGTAGCTCGCCTCGCGAAGTCCCTTTCGATGAGTGATGATATCGCGAAGTTCTCAAAGCGGTTTCCATCAGCGTTCGCTGCGGCCTCGGGAAGAAATAAGTCCAAAGCTGAGGTTATCGTGCTTTTTGAGGATGGTCTGGTTCCTGAAAAAACCTCGCTCTCGTTTCCCATCCCCATTCCGATTCCTAAAGCACCAGGCTTGACCGCCGTATCGATACCGATCCTTAAAGCGTCGGTGTCACCGGTTCAACCCTTGGCTCTTAGAGTTCAAGGGGCTGATGTCGGCCGGACTGAACGCATCTGTGCAATTGATGCGTTGGCGGTCAAGGACTACGAGGAGAGCGCGCCGGCTATGATAACCCGACAGGTTCTGCGGGCGGCCATCAAGGGCGCTGCATCCTCCCTCGCCTCTGAGCATGGTGGCGCGTGGGCTGGGCTTGCGGTCTCCATGTATAACACTCTGACGGAAAACGCTGACCTCCGAAGCTGGCGAAGCCTCCCTCAGAACGCGCAAGTTTTTCGAACAGAGGTTGCGCCGGGGGCGAGCATCCAGCTCGTTCACGATGGATCTGGCGCAAGTGGCTCGCTCACGCTACCTAAAGAGGGAGGAAAGCGGGTCATCGTGAGGGCTACTCGGGTCGGGGCACGCCTGCTTATTCAACACGTTGTTGTGTAGCTAAGATTGAGAAAGGGGAACGTATGAAGAGATGTCGGTCATTATTCGCCGCTTTGCTTGCGATGCCTCTTATCGCGGTCGCCCAAGAGGGTAAGGTTGCAGCGCCTTCCGCGCCGGTCGTCGGTGTCGCGTTGAATAATTCTGAGCCGAAGAAAGAGGGACCTTTACGAGCCGCGATATTTGTCCAAAACCACGCTGGTAAGGAGATGGACGCGTCGGTTCCGATGTTTCGAGATCTCCTCACCGCGCGCCTTACTGACAAGGGCTTCGCCATCATGGATGGTCACGACATCGCGGACAGATTCACCGAGACGCAGGTTGAGGCTGACCCGGTTATGGCCGCGATACGTGATGTAGCCA
>JALRCK010000027.1:0-3330 GCA_023262305.1 Deltaproteobacteria bacterium | reverse complement strand
GGCGAAAACCGAGACCTCAGTCGAGCAGGTACTTAATGGCGCGTCCGCTCTTCGAATCGCGCAGATGCTTGACGCGGATTATCTTATTGTCGCTACCTTTGCCTCCGTTGGGTCGGACGCGAAGGTTTTTCATGGAGAGGGCACGCTCTACAAGACCGATAATCAGGTGCTGACGAGAACTTTGCGCACCTCTCTCAAAGTCCTAGAGGGTAATAGAGGATCGACGGTCTATGGCGACACCGTTGTCACTCGTTACCTCATGAACGGGAATAAGCATCTCTCAACGGTTACTACCGACGGCGACAACCAACTTATCGATGAAGCCGCCGGCATGATCGCTGATAACATCGCCTCCAAGGTGCAACGCATTAAGAGCACGGCCGTGGATGGTGTCTCAACGGTGGAGGTTGAGATAAAAGCCAACGTTGATGGGGCCACCGTTGAGTTTGATGGCGCCACGCTTGGTAGCCTTCCCGGAAGGTTCGCGGTGCGGCCGGGTATTCACCAGGTCGCAATTTCCAAGGAGCGATACGTCACCTGGCGTAAAACCGTTAACGTCGTGCCGAATCAGGTTCTCAACGTTACCCTTGAGCGTTCAGCCGTTGGTGAGGATAGAAACGAGAACACGCTCCGAGTCGCTCGCGAAGATGAGCTCATTCGCAAGACCACTGAGGCCAATATCGATATCGCGAAGGAGCAGAGTGGAGCTGACGCGTTCGCGAAGCGACAGATCGCCGAGGGGGAGAAAGAGTATCGTAAGAACAGCTACACGAAGATCGATGGAGAGGGTCCGATTAACGAGCTCAACATCGGTCGTTCCGCGGACGCTATCGTTAAGGTCGAGAGGGAGTAGGGCATATGAGGGTAACGCGAATTGTCACGGTCGTAGGGGCGCTCTTGGTCGGTTTTTGCGGGGATGTCTCTGCGCAGCTCTCGCAAGGAGAGAAGGACACGATCTTTATCGGACCCGTCAAAGTTAATAGTGGTGTCGTGGAGTCGGCGAAGAAATCAAAGCGTGAGCTCGCCTTGGAGCAGCTCGCGCAGGCCTTGCGCACGGAGCTTGTGACCGAGATTAATCAGACACGAGTCTTCACCATCGTTGAGCGTGAGCGAAAAGATGATATAGAGCTGGAGCAAGCGTTCGCGCAGGTCGCGGTCGATCCCAACGACAAGAACGCCGCGCAGATGATGAAAATGAAGGGGGCTAAGTACGCCTTCCTTCCACGTATCGACGCGTTCGAGGACAGAACGGCAACGACAAAGTACGAGGCGATCCAACGCAAAGATATCTCTCGAACGGTGTGGGCATCGGCGGTCGTTTCGATCGTGGATACGACGACGGGAGAGCTCTTGCCGGAGTCCCCTAGTGTAAAAGTTAAACGAGGGAACTCCTCCGAATACGCGCGTATGGACGCGGGGCTCGGAGGCGATGAGCTGGTGAACGCGGTCGCCAAAGAGCTCGCTGAAAAGCTCGCTCAAGAGACCGTAACCCTGATGCGACCAGCGAAGGTGCTGACGGTGACCGGAACCCAGATTATGATCAATCGTGGCTCTGAAGCCGGATTTACCGCTGGATCAGAGATCGAGTTCTTCGCCACTGAGGATGTAAAGGATGAGGATACCGGCGAGGTTTTTAAGAACGAGATCTCCGTCGGAAAAGGGGTTGTGAAACGCGCAGACGCGAAGCAGAGTTTCGCGGAGGCCAAGGGTGAGAACTTGGGGATAGGCAAAGGGGTCGTGGTTAAGATCCTGAAGCGGTCTCCGGCCGGGGGAGTCGCCGTCGCCAAAAAGAAGGAGGCCCCACTCTCATCAGGTTCAGGGGAGAAGCCCCTTGTATTCAACTAACATGAGGCTAACTATGAAGAAGATACTCGCCACAATCGGAGTGCTCGTATGTTCTGGATGCTGGGGTACCTCCGGCACTGAGGCAATCCTCGGCCCGAACGGAGAGAGCACCTTTAGTACCTACGTGAAAGCATCAAACCCCCGTCTCGCCCGACGGATCGCGATTGTTCGCGCTGACCAACGCGATATCGGTGGTCTTATGCAAGGAGCGGTAACGTTTCAATCGATGACATCTGATACCGAGGCGATCCAGTATCGTTGGGTGTGGTTTGACTCAAAGGGCTTTGAGGTGAACAGCTCGTCCCAGGCGTGGCAACCCCTACTCGTGTACGGTAAGCAGACAGCGTCCGTTCAGGGGCTCGCTCCAAATCCGAGCGCAAGAGAGTTCAAACTTCACATCCGTTACCAAGAGTAGTTTTAATCTATAGGAGAGAGAGACTATGAAGCGATTAGTACTTATTGTTCCCCTCATGACCTGTGTGGCTCTCACGACAGGATGTGCTGGCACGACCGTTCGTTACGGTGACGCTCAAGCGTTAAGCACAACCTCAACAGACTTCGGCTCGTCGGATCTCCAGCAGATCGCGGCCTCGCTCGTTGACTCAATGTTGACCTTTCCACCTGTAGTTGAGGAGACCACGCGTCGTCGCCCGGTGATCGTTATCGATAGGGTTAAGAACAAAACGATGCAGCATATCGACACAGAGTCGATCACCGACTCCATTCGAGCGAAGTTGCTCAGATCGGGACGGTTTAGATTTATTGACCGCACCACCGACTCGCAAGCTATCGACGAGGTGCGCTACCAACAAGAGAGCGGCCTCGTGAAGAAGGGAACCGCGATGAAGTTTGGTCAGCAGCTCGCGCCGGAGTACATGCTCACCGCGAACTTCTCAGAGATCGAACAGCGCAACAGCGACACGAAGGATGTGTACTATAAGTTCACCATGAACCTAAAGAATCTCACCACCGGTATTCTTGAGTGGTCAGATGAGAAGGAGATCCGGAAGGTCGCTGAACGGTCGCTCTTTGGGCGATAGTTTTTTAGCAAACGCGATGTTTTTGGCGACCAGCCTTCGCTTCGCTACGGCTGGCAAGCGCGGCCTCCGTCCGCGGGTTTGAGATTGCGATGACGGGAGGGCGACCGTGTCGGTCGCCTTGTTGCGTGGGGCGAAGGTCGTTTGCGATGCGCGATATGGAGAGGCAGGCCGACACTATCTACGCGGCGACCCTCGGCCCCTCATAGAGCGACAGAACTTATGGGTAAATTACTGTGTTAAAAAATGAGCTGCTAGCTCCCGAGGATAGCTGTCTCCCCGAGACAAGTAGATTCCTTTTACCCTCAGGAGCTGCTTCTTAAAAAAATTACCACAGGCCAACTACTTGCATAGCATCGATTGGTTTTTCTGTCCTTAATTCAGCGAGCCTACGGCACTCTTATCCAACCCGTCGCGCACCTCTTTCTAAAACACGTAGTTGGCACGC
>JALRCK010000279.1 GCA_023262305.1 Deltaproteobacteria bacterium | reverse complement strand
CCACCAGTGTTGGCCATGAAGATTCCAAGAACTACTCCAACGATCGTTGTTCCAAGCAGGAGTCCAGCAAGAGCGTCAGGCCCCATCACCAAACCAACAACGATTGGGGTGAGGAAAGCGACCAAGCCAGGAGCGCGCATCTCTGTAAGAGCTGCCTTCGTGGAGATTTCAACGCATCGAGAAACGTCAGGCTTAACGCCCTCTCGCCCCTCAAGGAGTCCAACGATCTCTCGGAACTGTCGACGAATCTCAGTAACGATCATCGCCGCAGCCTTTCCTACCGACTGCATCGTGAACGCTACTACAAGCCCTGGAAGCATAGCTCCCACGAATACTCCCATGAGGAGCTTCGGGTTTGTGATAGCAAGGTCGATCTTTCCAGCCTCAAAGCACTGTGTGTAGGCGCCGAATACAGCGAGAGCCGTAAGGCCTGCCGATCCGATCGCGAACCCTTTGCCGATAGCTGCTGTGGTGTTACCAAGAGCGTCGAGCTTGTCTGTGATTGCTCGAGTCTCAGCGCCAAGGTGAGCCATCTCAGAGATTCCACCAGCGTTATCAGCAATCGGGCCGTAGGCGTCGATCGTCATGATGATACCGGTTGTCGCGAGCATCGCTACGCCAGCGATAGCCACTCCGTATACACCACCGAATGCGTTCGAGATCAGAACAGCCGCTACGATGATGATGAGAGGCAACGCCACGCTTCGGAAACCAACGGCGATACCGTTGATAACGCAGGTAGCTGGTCCGGTCTTAGCGGCGCTTACGATCTCGTACACGGGCTTAGCCGAGGTGTAATACTCGGTGGTAAGTCCGATACCGATTCCGCAGAGTGTTCCAAAAATAACTGGAATCCAGAGCGAGGTGTTCACCGGTGTGAGCACAAAGAACACAAGAGCCGCGATGATGAACAGCACTGAGGCGAGGAGAATGGTTGTTCTCAAAGCCTTTGCTGGATCCCCATCCTTGAGGAACGCCATCCACTTAATAGCGATGACAGAGCCGATCGAGCCCAAGAGTCCGAGGATAAGAGGGGTTGCCATGAGCCAGATACGCTCTGTCTCAAGTGTAGCCTCAGCACCAGCAAATGAGGTGAGCTGATTTTGGCTAAGGCTTGCGGCAGACATCGTAGCGGCAAGAGCCAAGCATCCGATAATGCACGTTACATATGACTCAAAGATGTCGGCTCCCATTCCGGCTACGTCACCGACGTTGTCACCAACGTTGTCAGCGATTACGCCAGGGTTTCTGGGGTCATCTTCCGGGATTCCAGCTTCAACCTTACCAACGAGGTCAGAACCAACGTCAGCGGCCTTGGTGTAAATTCCACCACCCACACGAGCGAAGAGCGCTACTGATGAGGCTCCCATCGCGAATCCGATGATCGGCTCGTGGTGAGCTGGGGTTCCGAAGATGAGGAAGAGGATGCCAAGACCGATAAGTCCCAAAGCGGCAACCGAGAGACCCATAACAGCGCCGCCGTTGAAAGCTGCCATCAGAGCCTGTCCAGGTTGAGCCTCAGATGCGGCCTGAGCTGTTCGTACGTTTGAGAGCGTCGCTGATTTCATTCCAAGGTAGCCAGCGAGGAGCGAGCTACCAGCGCCGAACACGAACGCAAGCGCCGTTGGGAGCTCTAGAGCCCACCAGATCAAGAGGAACGCGCCGATGATGAACATCGAGAGGTACTGAGCTTGCTTACGCAAGTAAGCGATTGCGCCGTCTCGAATAGCGCTGCTGATCTCCTGCATGCGAGCGTTTCCTGCAGGGAGAGCTTGGATGCCAACGTACATCTTGTACGCGAGCGCGAATCCAATCAGGCCGAACAACGGGATGGCCCAACTGAAGAGGGACAAAGAGAATGCTTCCATGTCTAAACTCAACTTATAAATGTCATGAATGGTTGGCTTACCTTCGAGCTCGCTACGCGAGAGTGCACCTGCACGACTCAATGGTAAGTGCCTGAAACTACAGGCTGGGGGATTCTAGCTGGATTATATAAGGAGTCAACCCAAGGCTGTTGACACAGAGGAAGGTAAAACTACTGTAAATACAGCATGTTGTCGACAAGGTGTAAAAGTCGATGTAGTGAGGTGATGAGAGGGGGAGTGGCGGAGATTATGAGTGATGAGGTTGGCTATCCTCATAATCCCCACGGGGCGTAGAACCTGGGTTCGGGCTCTGGGCGCTGAGGTTGCTCCTAACGCTCTGGTCTATTCTGCCGGTTAGTAGAATCGTCCTGTCCTCTTCCCCGACCGCGACTCGGCAAGTCCTCTGGTTGTCGAGCGGAGGGGTACCCCGTGTGGTACGAGTCGTCTTGAGAGTCCTCGTGGTCGTCCTCAGGTTGCCCCTTGGCGGCGCAGGTAGTCTCGTCAGCGGTGACAAGTGCTATTCGGAATTCAGAGATGGCTGACTTAGGGAAGACCTTCGCCTTGGTTAAAGCTTTGAGAGCTGGTCCAATCTTTGCGCCTGACTTTCTGAAGCACGCGTGGCATGTCTCTTCATCTGCGGTGGGCTCACACGAGGTAGTGATGGTCTTCACAAGTGAAGCAGGCGAGATAAAAGCGCCAGACACCGCGCAGTCGAGCTGATTTAGTGCTTCTGATATCTGCTCAAGTGTACACTGCGGAGCGTCCTGACCCAGGGCGGGGTTGGGAAAGAAGGCAAGTGATGTGGTTGCGCTGAGTGCGGTTATGAGAAGATTGCGTATCGTCATTACAAAACTCCAGTGAAAAGGTGGCGGAGGGGCATCAGCAAGGTTCACGCCAATTAAAAGGCGTCAGCTCCGAAAGGGACTTAGGTATGGCGGGGTCGCGTGACTGTGGAATCAACCGACCAGTAGGCGAAAAATTTGCGAAGAGCCCGCGTACAAAGGTCACGGTGATAAAAATCACATCCGCCATCCCCACGCGACTTTCGACGGTAATTCCGGGATATCGACCATCACTTCATCATTCGAAGTAGTTCGAGGATCAGTTGTGCCTCAAGGTTCGCTTGCGCAAGGGGCAACGCGCCAAGTTGAATCACGCGACCGAGCGGCGAAATCTTTGCTTGGAGAGGAGATGTGCACCACGCGGGCGACCTCGTGGCTGAGCCCTTGCAATCACTTGCACCGATTGGCGGCAGCGGGAGAGGTGTCCTCGACCACTGACCAATCGCGGAGGTCCGCCAATCCCCCAGTTGGGATCACCGGAAGCTTCATCGCTAGTGATTTATTGGTGCACCCTTGAACGGTTATGGATTCTTGCGAGGTATTTGTTGGGGTATGCAGAGAGAAGGAAAACGTAGCGGTGACAGGTTTCGGTTTCGTTGTAGACCCCTTAGGCGTGACGAAGTGAATCCGCCCCGTCAATAGTATCAGGTCATTGACTGATACCGTTCCAGAGGATTTTATCGGGTGCGGGTACGTTTTTTTCAATGATCCGGCGTTTACGTCCAGATACGCCATTACAGTGCTAAAATCATCGGAGGTGCGGAGGGTTCCACCTTCAACACGTTGCCATTCCTGCTCGAAGTCAGGGGAAAAGGAAGCTTTCTTGAACAGCTTCACCTTGTTTTGAACGGACACGGCGAGGTCTTTGGCGAATGTTTGGTTGGAACGCGACGAATCGGTTCCTCGAAGATTTGTGGTGCTGTCAAAACCCGCTATCGGCATGTTGTTAGATGACGCGAATCCGAAGGGGCCCGTTGTCAAACCATTCGTGACATATACCGGGTAGTTCTTCGTGTCATGGAGTGCCATCCTCTCCCACTTGAAAACAGCGGTTATGTCGGTGCTCCCCACATTCTTCGCATACCGAGCGTACTGCGCGAGCGGTTCGGTGGGAGCGAGGTCTACCCACGATGGTGGGGACGCGGGAGTTGGTGTTGGTGGAATGTTTTGAGCAAATGATATGACGGTCCCGGACGAAAGCCATGCCGCGGTCAGAAGAAACAAGGTGCCGATATTGAGAGTTTTCATGAGTATGCGCCCCCCGACCGGATAGACGGCACATTCGGACGAGCGCTTAACTATATACGCCTAAGAAACAAGGAGGCTCGGAGGTTTGTCCATTACTGTCAATTTGTTGGGCCTGGTGGAACGCCTCTGTCGATGAACCATCCAGGTAATTTCGTCCAAGTTGCTCAGTGTTACGTGTATGGAGCGGCGGGCTACGACCGCCCGCGCAATAAAACAACCTCGATGAATTCACATACCTGAT
>JALRCK010000278.1 GCA_023262305.1 Deltaproteobacteria bacterium | reverse complement strand
CAAGCGCCCTGGCATGCTGCGCTTGTACTCATCCTTGGTGGCGAAGAACGCCGCGTGCGGACCACCGAACCCCATCGGAACTCCGAACCGCTGCGCAGAGCCAACAACGATATCAGCACCAAACTTTCCTGGAGGCGTGAGCACCGTCAGCGCAAGGATATCTGCCGCAACACATACAAGCGCGCCCGCTTGATGGGCCTGCGTGCACAGTGCTGAGAGATCCTCGACCTCGCCCAACGTGTCTGGGTACTGAACAAGGCATCCAACCGTTGCATCGCTAAACTTAAACGCACTCACGGGAGCAACAACAACCTTAATACCGAGAGCCTCTGCTCGCGTTGCGACTACGCCGAGCGTTTGCGGGTGAACTGAATCAGAGACGAGATACTCATGTGTAGCGCCATCGCCACGAGCCTTCGTTGAAACCGCAAGCGACATAGCCATCGCCTCTGCCGCGGCGGTTCCTTCATCGAGGAGCGACGCGTTGGCGATCGCCATCCCAGTGAGATCCATCACCAACGTCTGGAAGTTAAGAAGCGCCTCAAGACGCCCCTGCGCTATCTCCGCTTGGTAAGGCGTATACTGCGTGTACCACCCCGGATTCTCAAGGATGTTGCGCTGAATTACTGGTGGAGTAATACAATCGTAGTATCCCATTCCGATAAACGAACGAGCTATCGTGTTCTTCGACGCGACCCCCTTGAGCCGCTCGAGCGCTTCGTACTCCGAAAGAGCCGCTGGAAATCGAGAGAGTGTCAGAGGCTTCGCACGCCGCACACTGGCGGGAACGACATCCTGAATGACCTCGTCTAAGGTCTTCTTGCCAAGCGTGGACACCATCGCGCGGACCTCATCAGCGTTTGGTCCGATGTGGCGCTGTGGAAACTCAGACGCTCCGAACCCTCTTCGCGCTTGTTTTGTGCTCTGCTCAACTTCGTGACTCATCTCTTCCGCCAACATGATTTTCTTAAGCTCTATTATTTTCCAACAAGTTTCTTGTACTCATCAGCCGACATCAGCCCAGCGATCTCAGATTGAGAGACTCCCGAGAGCTTGACGATCCATCCTTCTGTGTAGGGAGTGCGATTGATAAGCCCAGGGTCGTTCGCGAGGGCCTCGTTCCTCTCTGCTACCGTGCCTGAAACAGGCGAGTACACATCAGAGGCCGCCTTGGTCGACTCAACCACACACAACGTACCGTGAGTCGCAACGCTCTTGCCGACGGCGGGGAGATCCACGAACACGAGATCTCCAAGCTCAGATTGGGCGAACTCAGTGATACCCACTACCGCCTTGTCACCCTGCACGAGCACCCACTCGTGATCCTTCGTGTACTTATACTCATTTGGAAATTCCATACGCGTATCTCCTTTAGTTAGAACGTTTATAAAAAGGTA
The DNA here is from genome assembly GCA_023262305.1 of Deltaproteobacteria bacterium. Lineage (GTDB taxonomy): Bacteria > Bdellovibrionota_C > UBA2361 > UBA2361 > OMII01 > OMII01. The sequence continues at coordinate 2,805 of JALRCK010000278.1, read as the reverse complement.
ATTGAACTACATGACCATCAATTGATCGGCCTCGCACAACAAACGCGAGCTTGGTATCGAGTGCAGTGAACGGAGTAGTGACGAACGCCATCCCGAGCGCCTTGTTAATCGTTGGGGTTTTTGTGCCACTCGCTACAACACCGATCTCCTTGCCGTCAGCGGTCGCAACGATATCGCCCTGCCGAGCGATCCCCGCTCCATCAAGGTGAAATCCAACGAGCTTCTTTGAGAGTCCGGACTCTTTCTGCTTAAGGAGCGCAGCCTTTCCGACGAAGTCTCCCTTGTCGAACTTCACGATCCAGCCCAGCCCACTCTCAAGCGCGGTGATGTCCTCAGCAAGCTCATGCCCATGGAGAGGCAACGCCGCTTCAAGCCGCAGCGAGTCTCGCGCGCCTAATCCACACGGCAACACACCGAGCGCTGCACCCTGCTCAAGCAACAGCCTCCATAGATCAACCGTTTTCTCAGCTTTAACGAAGATCTCAACTCCGTCTTCTCCGGTGTATCCCGTGCGGGCCACGATCACCGGAGAGTTGAGGATCTCGCACTCCACGAAGTGGAAATACTTCAGGGCGCGAACATCGACCCCTTTCACAAGAGGGGCGACAAGCTCTATCGCGCGAGGCCCTTGCACCGCTATCTGGCCGTACTCGGCGCTCGCGTTGACGATCTTGGCGTCAGTCGGATTGTGTTTCGTTAGCCACTCGAAATCTTTGTCCGCGTTTGAGGCATTCACGCAAATGAGAAAACGCTCCTTGCTACACCGATAAATGATGATGTCATCAACAACACCACCACGCTCATTTAAGATCGCGCTGTAGTGCGCCTTGCCGTCATAGAGTGAGCTCACCTTGGTGCAGGTGAGGTAATCGAGAGCCTCCTCAGCTCTTGCACCCGTGACCCAGATCTCACCCATGTGGCTCACATCGAAGAGCCCAACACGCTCTCGCACTGCAACGTGCTCCGCTACAACCCCTGAGTACTGCACCGGCATCTCCCATCCGGCGAACTCAACTATTTTGCCACCTAAGCGGAGGTGCTCATCGTAGAGAGGGGTCTTCTTCATGCGGTAATCCCATTGTTCCGTTTGCAATTCTGTAAAGTATTTGAGATCAGCATCGCGACCGTCATTGGTCCAACGCCTCCCGGCACCGGCGTAATCGCTGAAGAGATCGGCGCGACATCTTCATAGTCGACATCGCCACACAGCTTTCCGTCAGGTAATCTGTTTATCCCAACATCCAGTACAATCGCCCCAGGCTTTACAAAATCGCGCTTCACAAGGCGAGGCACTCCAACCGCCGCCACTAACACATCCGCCTCACGACACACGCCGGGGAGATCGGGCGTCTTTGAGTGCGCGAAGGTCACCGTCGCGTTTCGCTCCAACAAGAGAAATCCCATCGGTTTTCCAACGAGCTGAGATCGGCCAATGACAACAGCTTTCTTGCCTGCAAGAGAAGCCGGGGAAAGATCCGCTAACGTAGTCGTATCGGAGAGGGTAATATTTGAGAGCGCAAGATCGAGCATCGTCATTACGCCGAGCGGCGTGCACGGACGAGGTGCCGGAGCCCCTTGAAGAAGGAGCCCCTGGTTCATCGGATGCAGACCATCGGCATCCTTGGTTGGAGCGATCATGCGAACGAACTCGGAGCCGTCGAGAGGAGCTGGCAGCGGCAGCTGCAGCAAGATCCCATCGACGAGCTCATTATTGTTGTATCCTTCGATCACATCAGCAAGCTCTTGCTTTGTTGTCGAAGCAGGGAGGTGAGAATCGAAGGTGACCAGGCCGCACTCTTTTGCAAACTTGTGCTTAGCGGCGACGTACGTTTTCGAGGCTGGATTCTCTCCAACAAGAATCACTGCGAGTCCCGGCGCGCGACCGATTCGTTTCGTCACTGCCGCTGCCTCCGCAGCTACGGTGCGACCAACGGCGCGCGAGAGAGTTTTACCATCGAGAATCTTTGGAGAACGGGCGACGCCACCGCCAGCCGACAACGCGGGCGATAGCTTCATTCTTGGTAGCCCTGAATCGGACATCGGTAACCCCTTACAATAGGTGAACGTAGGAGCTCCGTTTTTATATAAAAGGGGGGCTGTGAAGTAAACCCAAGTCTCCGTTTTTCGAGCAAAATGTGGGGTGTTAACCACACGATGCAACTTCTGATTTTCGAGGTACCAGGATTGCAGAGTGATCTTTACCAATGCGCTCCGACTACTGTATGCCGTACCATGTAGGTGAAGGTGTCGGGGTCATCGTTGGAGGCCTATGAAGATCGGGGTTCCCAGGGAGCGAAAGACATTAGAGAAACGCGTTGCAGTAACTCCAGACGGCGCTAAGGCGCTCGTGCAACTCGGGCACACGGTGCTGATTGAGACGAATGCGGGCGTTGGCTCATCATTCAGCGATGACGCCTACCTTTCCGCAGGTTGTCACATAGTTCCGACCCTCGCCGATGTCTGGAACAAAGCGGAGCTCCTCGTCAAGGTGAAGGAGCCCGACGAGAGCGAGTTTCAGTTCTTTCGAAGAGATCTCATCCTTTTTGATTTCCTACACTTAGCAAGCCTTCCGCAGGTAGCCGATGCCCTACTCCGCTCTCAAATAACAGCGTTTGCATATGAGAACCTTCGAACCCCCGACGGTCGGCTCCCCCTTCTTGAGCCGATGAGCGAGGTTGCTGGTCGACTCTCAGCTCAAATCGGTGCTTACCAGCTGATGAAGACCAACGGTGGCATCGGTGTTTTGATGGGCGGGGTTCCCGGAACTCGTAAGGCAAAGGTTGTAGTAATCGGCGGCGGAGTTGC
>JALRCK010000277.1 GCA_023262305.1 Deltaproteobacteria bacterium | reverse complement strand
GCGAACCCTGCAAGGGGTTCGCTTTTTTGTTACCTGATGAAGATAACACTACCTTACTCGGCAGCTGCCTTCTTCTTTGCAGGTGCCTTCTTAGCTGCTGGCTTCTTTGCAGCAGCCTTCTTAGGAGCTGCTTTCTTTGCAGGAGCCTCAGCAGAAGCGCCCTTCGCTGCTGCCTTATCTACAAGCTCAATGATAGCCATCTCAGCCGCATCACCTGGACGCACACGCGTGCGAACGATCCGAGTGTAGCCGCCGTTTCGGGTAGCACTTCGAGGACCGATGTCAGCGAAGAGCTTGTGAACAACTGCCTTGTCAAGCAAGTAGCTGTAAGCCTGACGACGAGCAGCGAGAGTATCGTTCTTAGCAAGAGTGACGAGCTTCTCAACAACCGGACGAAGCTCTTTAGCTTTTGGAACGGTTGTCTCGAATCGCTCATACTTGAAGAACGAGGTTGCCATATTCCGCAACAACGCGCGGCGATGGCTGATATCTCTGCTTAGTTTCCTTAGACCTTTTCCGTGTCTCATACTTCCTACACCCTTTTCGCGTCACCTCATCACAAGGTGACCTCATTCCTAGTGGTCTGTTTGCTCCTTAAGCTGGTCGAGATCCTTACGCGCAGGAAACTCTTCAAGCTTGAGTCCAAGAGAGAGTCCCATATCTGAAAGGATCTCTTTGATCTCATTAAGCGACTTGCGACCAAAATTCTTTGTGCGAAGCATCTCTGCCTCTGTCTTCTGAACGAGCTCACCGATGTACTTGATGTCGGCGTTCTCAAGACAATTTGCAGAGCGAACGCTGAGCTCAAGCTCATCAATACGACGGAAGAGGTTCTCGTTCCAACGCTTAGAAGGCTCCTCGCTCTTCGGCTCCTCACGCTCAACGATCAGGTCGTCACCGACAAAGATGCCGAGTTGATCAACCAAGATGTGAGCAGCCTGGGCGATAGCTGACCGTGGGTCGATGCTGCCGTTCGTCCAGATCTCCATGGAGAGCTTGTCATAATCAGTGCGCTGACCAACTCGAGCGTTCGTTACCGCGAGGTTAACGCGACGAATCGGCGAGAAGATCGAATCGATGAAGACGGTTCCAACAGGAGCTCCCTCTACCTTGTTCTTGTCAGCTGGAACGTAGCCACGCCCAACCTTAACAGTTACCTCCATCTTGAGAGATGCACCCTCTCCGAGGTGAGCGATAACGAGCTCTGGGTTGAGAACCTGTACAGCTGGATCTCCCTGGAACATACCAGCGGTAACCTGCCCTGGCCCCTGAGCCTCAAGGTGAAGGATAGCCTCCTCCTTGTCCTCAAGCCGGAGAACAACCTCCTTAAGGTTAAGGGAGAGCTCAGTTACATCCTCAACGATGCCAGGCATCGTGCAGAACTCGTGAGAAGCTCCCTCAACGCGAATCGAGGTGATCGCCGCGCCCTGAAGCGACGAAAGCAAGATTCGTCGCAAAGCGGTTCCGATCGTCATACCGAATCCACGCTCAAGTGGATCAGCAACGAACTTTCCGTATCGACTATCTGCTGTTGCGCCCTCAACCTCTACTCGGTTTGGGCTAATCAAGTCCTTGAGACTGATCTTCTTCATGTCTCTATCCCTATTCAGTAAATATGCAACCAACCGCGCCCCCTACCCACTCCCTCATGGATGGGATGGGACGCGAAACACTAACTACCGTGAATACAACTCGACGATCAGCTGCTCGCGGACCGTAGGAGGCAACTGCTCACGTGTCGGAACGGAGTTAACCGTTCCTCGAGCTGCTGCCTGATCAAGAGAGAGCCACTCAGGAATAACACGAGACTTAGCAGCTTCCATAGCCGCAATGATCAACGCATTGTTCTTGCCCTTCTCAGCCACTTCCACCACGTCACCTGGCGAAACAGTGTATGACGGAATGGAGATCTTCTTGCCGTTCACCAAGATGCGACCGTGGTTCACGACCTGTCGTGCCTGACGGCGAGACGAACCGAAGCCAAGGCGGTACACAACATTATCGAGGCGACGCTCTAGAAGAACTAACAACTCCGTTCCAGTTACACCCTTAGCGGAAGCTGCCCGCTCGAAGGTGTTGCGGAACTTGGTCTCAAGGAGTCCGTATGACCGCTTAACTTTCTGCTTCTCTCGAAGCTGGATCTTGAAGTTTGAGAAAGCTTGTCGCCCACGGCCATGTTGACCTGGACCACCCTCTCGCTTCTCAACCGCGCACTTGCCCGTAAAACATCTCTCACCCTTCAGAAAGAGCTTCTCACCCTCTCTTCGGCACAAGCGACAAACTGAACCGCAATATCTTGCCATGACTAAGCCTCTCTATTGAAAACTAAACTCGACGACTCTTGCGAGCTCGGCACCCATTGTGAGGAACGGGCGTGATGTCTTTGATTAATGTTACCTGAAGACCAGCGAGGTGCAGAGCACGAAGCGCCGACTCGCGACCAGAACCTGGGCCCTTGATCCGAACGCTCACCGTGCGAACGCCAGCCTCTTTAGCCTTGCGCGCAGCCGAATCACCTGCCACCTGAGCAGCAAACGGGGTCGACTTTCTTGAGCCCTTGAAGCCATTAGCTCCTGAGCTTGACGAAGCGATCACGTTCCCTGCAGGATCCGTAATCGTAACGATAGTGTTGTTGAAAGTCGCATGAACGTGCGCCACTCCAACGGGGACGTTCTTCTTGACCTTCTTCTTCTTCACCGCGGTTGCGGTACCTGTTGTGCGTGCCTCTGCCACAAACTACTCCTTACAAGCGTTTTAAATCTCTTATGCCTTCACTCGACTATGTCTTAGTCGCTGCCTTCTTTCCTGCGATCGGAGCACGACGTGGCCCCTTTCGTGTACGAGCATTCGTACGAGTCCGTTGACCACGAGCTGGAAGATTCTTTCGGTGACGAAGACCACGGTAGCAGCCAAGGTCCATGAGTCGCTTCATCGAAGCAGATACCTCTCGACGAAGGTCTCCCTCTACTTTCTCGCGACGCTCGATAATCTTGCGGATCTTATCAACCTGCTCCTCTGTGAGGTTATCGGTTCGAACAGACTCATCGATACCTGCCTCAGCGAGGATGGCTTTTGATTTTGAACGACCTACGCCGTAAATGTATGTGAGACCAAGGATAACTCGCTTGTTCCGCGGAAGGTCAACACCTGCAATTCGTGGCATGACTTAAACTCCTACTACTCTAAACTATTTGACCTAAACTAACCTTCACCTAAACTAACCCTGCCGTTGTTTGTGCTTAGGCGTACGGCTACAAAACACGTAGATCTTGCCTTTTCGCTTGATCACCTTGCAGTAGCTACAGATTGGCTTTACAGACGCTCGGACCTTCACAACACACTCCTAAAAGCTTCATACGGACCTGCTTATACCTGCAGAGTCCCAGCTAAAAGATCCAATAAAATTGGACACTTAAAACAGTCCCTCCCGCCTCTTAAGAGCCTCAACGGCCGTAGTAGAGCGCGGTAGTCCTGCACAAAGAGGCACGAATTTTACATATTTCAGGGTCCTTTACAAGCCCCGCCCCCCCACAAGAAGAGCACCTTTTTTCACAAATCTGCCCCTTTTCTCGGGAATTGAAGCTATCCCTTCCCTGCATTCACCGGCGAGCTGCCAACACCCACTCCCCTCGGCACAAGCGGGGCTATTCGGCGCCTCAAACGACCACTACAGAGCCAGTCTGGGACCCTGCTAGGAGTTACGGCGCAGCGGTAAAACTAGGCTGCCAGAGCGGTGGTAATGCGATGAAAGACCTCATCGACCGAACCAACCCCGTCCAACTTGATAAGGCTTCCGCGCTGTCGGTAGTAGTCGGCAACAGGCGCAGTCTGCTCTCGATAGACCTGGAGCCGTTTGGCAGCGACCTCTGCGGTATCATCACTGCGGCTCGACTCACCTGCCCTGTTGCGAATCCTGTCGAGAAGGACCTCATCTGGCACACTCACCTGCAAGACCACTACCCTTGGCGCCCCCATCTTCAACAGGAGTGTGGTGAGGTTCTCAGCTTGCCCAACCGTGCGCGGAATACCATCCAGAAGAAAACCCTTCTTACAGTCGGATTGAGAGAGGCGTGCCTCAACGACCTGCATGATGATGTCATCTGTAACCAGCTCGCCGGAATCGAGGATCGACTTAACTTTCAGACCGAGAGGAGAACCTGAGGCCACCTGCTGACGAAGCATATCTCCGGTGGAGATGTGAGGAATGCCGTACTGAGCACA
>JALRCK010000276.1:1305-4228 GCA_023262305.1 Deltaproteobacteria bacterium | reverse complement strand
ATCCATGATCACTTTGCCCATAAATACAACTGAGGGGTGAATGGATTGGAGAGAGGAGCAGCCATTAAAGTGAGCGTCTCCACGAAATATCGTTCCTTCAGGAATTAATCGAAGGGAGGTGCAGTTGTAGAGGAAGGCATCTCCGTTAAACACCGCTCCTGCAGCAATAAATTGAAGCGAGGTGCAGCAGCTAAAGACGGTCGACCCATGAAACACCGCCCTTGCAGGAATTGATCGGAGGGAGGTGCAGCCATTGAAGGCAACCCCTCCATGAAACACCACACCTTCAGGAATCGATTGAAGGGAGGTGCAGCCACTGAAGTCGGCATGTCCCTTAAACACCGTCCCTTCAGGAATCGATTGGAGGGAGGTGCAACCTCCGAAGTCAGCCGCTCCAATAAATACCGTCCCTTTAGGAATCGATTGGAGGGAGGTGCAGTCACTGAACCTGGCATCTCTATTAAACACTATCCCTTCAGGAATCGATTGGAGGGAGGTGCAGCCATTGAAGTAGGCCTCCGCTTTAAACACCGTCCCCCCAGGAATCGCTCGGAGGGAGCTGCAGTTCCTGAAGTCGGCCTCTCCATAAAATACCGTCCCTGCAGGAATCGATCGAAGAGAGGTGCAACCGCTGAAGCCGGTGCTCACCGTCCCTAGAGGCATCGATTGAAGAGAGCTACAATCTCTAAAAAAAGCCTCTCTCCCAAACACCGTGCTTTCAGGAATCGATTGAAGGGAGGTGCATCCGCTAAAGTTGACACAGTCCTCAAATACCGTCCCCTCAGCAATCGATTGGAGGGAAGTGCAGCCGTCGAAATCGGCATAACTATCAAAAACCATTCCCGCAGGAATTGATTCGATGGTGGCACGTATCTCAGCTATTCTTGGATCAAGGCGATACCCATAGCTCTTAATCCTATGCGGTTCCCGCAGCAAGAATGCAAGGTCCTTTGTCGTCAACTCAGCCTTAGTCCTCTCAACTATCTTAAACTCCTCATCTCGGATAAAGCACCGCTTATCGATCTCGGTAAGGCGCTTCATATCGCGGGAAGCTTTCTTGAAGCGGTTAAAACCTGGTAGCGTTCTTGCTCTCTCCTCCGCGACCTCAACAAGGTCTGGCTCCATCGCTTGTCCAGGAGCGACTCCCCGTATCTCGGCGATCTTTTTTCTTGCCATCCGGATAGCTACACGGGGCACGGAGAATTGATCGTTTGAGTCTTTGGTGTAGTAGACATAGAAATCGCCTGCTTTGAGATGGGCCTTAGCAGAACCACTCGCGGTGCACCAACCGGTGCCTTTACCTTTCAAGTCTTGCTCTAAAACCGTGTGGTCCGACCCTTGATCGTACTTTCGCCACTCCCCTTCAAGACGTGAGCGGTCGATGCTCTTGTTGCACTCGCGAAGTGCTACTGCGTAGAGGTTGGCGAAATGTTTCGTTGCCAGCGCCGCGCGGAAAGGTTCGATGTTTGATGAGTCAAACGACGCAACCACTTGGCTGACATTCTGAGGATCTGAGAGCACCTTACATGCAAGTCCCAGCGCCTCAGAGTTAAGCTCAGGAAAAGGCGCTATAGTGTTCGGGGTTCGCTTATGAAAGCTTGGGACGTCACGATTATAATCTCCCATCTTAAGTACCCCACGCACCGCAAGGTACCGAAACCATGCGGGGTAGTGTCCGTCGTTCTTCTGGAGATAATCCGTCCAACGGCACAGGGTGTCTCGCTGCGCTGAGTGCTTCTCGTGTACGAGGCGTATGTAGTCGCAACTTGCTTCCTCATACGGCAGTTGCTGAAAGTTATCACCATGCCCCTGTTCATGCGCGGTTCGCCTCTCAGAGGCGTATATCCCTCGGGCGACTTTATCGATGAGATCCACGTTACGCAGATCAAGGCATGATTTCTTGATCAGTCTTTCTGCAAGCCTGTCATGCGCTGCGAGTCTATCCCCTTTCTCAGGCTTTCTATCCAACACCCTCTCAAGTCGTTTGAGGTACCGCTGTATCCGAGCTTCTGGAGTGAGTTGCTCGGTCCCGACCGAGCGCCTCACGGTAGAGGAGATGGCGAGGTCAGAGAACGCTTCTTTAAGAATCTTTGCACCGACGATAGCGGCTGGCTGCGCGCTCATAGTGGAAGCCTCCTACGCAGAATCACTTTTCATTTCGGCTTTAAACCACACGGGCAAGCGTGAGGCGAACTTTCTAAACCTACCGACAACGTATTCCGTTTGCAAAACCTCAGCAAATCAACAAATAATCGGCGATGTTTTGGGCATTATCTGCTACTACGCTCGGATTTAGTTGAGCAGCCTGCGTATTGATTCACTGAGTACCGCGAACGCGCATGGCGCTCATGCGTCCGCGGCTACCCGCTCACGGCGTGGAAACTTGACATGGAGACTCAAGCCATGATTACTCCTGAGGTATGAGTACGTCTGATGTATCGTGCGTGGAGATGGGTACGTCTTTGCGCTGTGGTATCGTAAGACATGGAGTATGAGAGCCAGGAGCGTAGATGATGTTCTCCACGCAGTATGACTATGTAGATAAAAATCAGCTCCTCAAGGAACTTCAGATCTCGAAGCTGTATCCTGACGAAAAGTCATCCAGCGATCGCATGCAGAATGAACGTCGGGAGTTTAAGTACGTCATACCGTACAATTCGCCCCAGACCATCGCGGCAATACGACGCTTCATCTTATGTCATCTTTCCCCTGATGAATTTACTACGATAGCGTTTGTCAGAGAGCTCGCGCGGGCGAAGTCCGATCCAATACCTGATTTTTCTCGTCTCTCGTGGGAACGACGTCAGCACTTTGCGTCGGAAATTAAATATAATTCGGAGTACGACCTCATCCCAACACCCGGACAGGGATACCTGGTGCACTCAATATACCTGGATGACTTCAGCAGGATTACCGTTCGACA
>JALRCK010000276.1:0-1295 GCA_023262305.1 Deltaproteobacteria bacterium | reverse complement strand
GCTGGAAAAATCGTTTCAAGCTTCGGATCCGTTTCTACGACGACGACCCAGATGGATTCGCCTCACTAGAGGTGAAGGAACGGCGCAATCAGATTATTCTTAAGTCACGAGCTTTCGTGCCCAAAAAGATCGCCGAGGCTTACCTGAATGATCCTACCTTTAAGGTCAGCGATAGCCACCTTGTTTCAAATTGCTACAAGGAACGGGAGGGCCTAGCGAATTTCCTTCACTACAGCGAGAGTGTCGGCGCTCGCCCGTCAAGGTACACCTCCTACTACCGCGAGGGTTACGAGAAACTAGACAATAATGAGGTTCGAGTAACCTTCGACCGCGATGTCCGAGGCGCCAAGTACACCGGTCGACTCGATGCGACCCAACGAAGAAGCTGGCCGTTGGTCGAGTTCGGTGGCACCGTCTTGGAGCTCAAATTTTGTGAGTCGCCACCGTGGTGGATGGCTGAACTGTGTCAGCACTTTGACCTTCAGCGAGGGAGCGCCGCCAAGTACGTTGGGAGTGTGATCGCCACCGATCACGATCTCTTGCTCAAACAATCGTTGCAGGACTGATTACTATCAGCGTACGCCTATCAGGAATTCATTTTTGGGTTGGAGTAACCTGATCTTACCTGCATAAACCTTACGCTACACCTACCCAACGAAGCGCCATACCGTATACATACAAGGATGTTATGCCCAATCGCCTCGTTGGATCCCCTCTCCCTAAACAACTTGAAGGTACCCGCGCCGAGGGCGCCAAGCTCGTGACTCCGCTCCTTCAGTACCGCGTTGAGGAGATCCGCCGCAAGGTTACCGAGGCTCTCACCGACCAAAAGCTTCTAAACGATCCACGAAGCGTCCTCTCTCCGGCAGAGATAGTCTCTCTTGAGCCTGCAGTGCTCGAGCGTGCATTGAACGGCAAGCTCGCGCCACAAGAGATCGCGACCTTCGTAACTTGTATTACGAACGGCGGCATGCCGATCTCGCTTTTTCTTGAGAACCCTCGCATATCTCTGGAGATGAATGATGCGCTCCTCGTTAACAAGGGACAGTGGCTCCCCTCACATCTGAGAGAACGACCTGTGGTCCCCGAAAAAGATCTTGATATCCAGCAGCAACGAATCACCGCCACGATACAGGAGACACTACGCCAGCACGGATCTACGCTCCCTCTATTTTTCATCGGCTCTGCAGCAGTACCGAGTCGTACCCTTCCATCTGATATCGACATCGCCACCAGCAGCTCTCTACGAGCCGTCTATCGAGCGGAATACGATGCGGTCTTTGGATCTCTGCGCA
>JALRCK010000275.1:283-4257 GCA_023262305.1 Deltaproteobacteria bacterium | reverse complement strand
GTTCCGGTAATTATCCAAACCCCCATGGTAATCGAGGTGCTCGGGAACGATGTTTAGAAGGCTCGAGATGTGGGGGCTTCGACGGAGGTCCTCAAGTTGATAGCTTGATAGCTCAACAACGAAGACGGTCTCAGGTGTCGCCCCCTCGAGGAGATCGAGCATCGGTGTTCCGATGTTCCCAACGAGACGAACATCGGGGAGGGCTTTCGAGAGGATCGCCGCGGTGAGAGATGATGTGGTACTCTTGCCCTTCGTGCCCGTGATACCGACTATCTTTCCGGGACATTCAGCGAAGAAGATGTTGGTCGCCGAAGTTAGGTGCGTTGCGGGTTCAAGGTGCGGCTGAATCTCGCGTATGCTGACACCTGGAGAGCGGATCACCGTGCTAAAGGATGCCGCTGAGGAGAGGTAGGAGTCGCCGCTGAATACCGGGGTATTCTCGGAGCGCTCTTCACCAGGAGAACTGCCCGCGCGATCGGCTATCCCGATTCGAGCATGTGGGTATCGTTGCCGTAGGAATTTGTGAACGCTCTTTCCTTCGCGGCCATATCCGACGATCAGGAATGAGTCACCGCGCAACTCGGGATTGCTCATGCTGCCTCCGAAAGAAGGGCGCGAAGCTTCTGCGCGTAGGATGGGGGAAGCTCATGCTCGTCACTCCACGCCTGGAGCGTCGCACGGGCAACTTCAAGCGAGGGTAGCTCGCCCCGCTCTGCGAGCGTAGCAGCGATTGATGTGAGTCCAGTCGGAGGGATGTGGCCCTCTTGCTCAAAGCGAGCGAGCGTCAACACAAGCGCATCTCTCGATTCCCCGAGGGTTCCGACACACTCAAGGGGTTTGTGATCGCGAACACCAGTTAGTTCTTCAAGGGCACCCACGATAGCGGGAGCATCAAAGATCTCTCCTCCAAAGATCTCGACACGGCGCTCTCGGGATAGGAATGGGGCGAGGGTTATGCACACAAAAGCGCACTTGGGACAGGCGCCACACCAGCGATCATCTTTTTGTCCAACGTTGCAACTTCGAAAAGACGAGAGGTGCTGAGGGGCGAGTCGAGCGAAGAGGGCGCTTACCTGCAGGTCGTAGAGGGGGCGAATAACGCTGTAGTACGAGGAGCATCCTGGAAGGTACTGTGCGACATACTCCCGAAAGCGCCGTTCGAATCTGATACCCTTAGAGTACTGATGATTCACCGGGAGTCCGTGGAATATCGTATTCTCCTCGCTCGCACTCCGTTCGTTGGATACGATAACGGAAGAGCATCCGTGAATATCGGCAACCATCACGCCCAGAAAGGCTAGGTATGCTGAGAAAGGGGTGTGTCCGTTCAGATATCCCTGAGCGTTGAGGGCAATAAGCTTCGGATCGATTGTGCGTCGAACGATCAGCGGGTCGGCGTAGCCGGCTATCTGGGCGCTCGCGCGCGCGGAGCGGGTGGGGTTTAAGATCAGAACCTCTCGTTGTTGATTCGGATTGAAAGATGCGAGCATCTCCAGAGCGAGTGAGGAGTCCTTTCCGCCTGCCGCTAACACAAGCTCTTTAAGCGGCCCGTTACGAGTAGGACGTATGGGGGAGGAGAGGAGCTTCGTTCCTTCAGATTCCATACTGATCAAGTCAGGGATCGTGGGATCGATATCGTTGACGAAGTAGAATTCGCCGAGGCCGTGAAGGAAGAGATCTCGCCACCAGGCGATCTGCTCTTCCGATAGCTTATATCCTTCGATGACTACCCGTTTGGGGCATGCCGCCTTCCAGTAACTGATCACCTCAACGAGACCGAGGTGAGCGAGGAACGGCTCAAGCGCGGCGTCGTCATATCCGGGTGCGGAGAACGTGAGGGTCGGTCGAAAATCGATCCCCGGTTCAAGGTCTATCAGGAACGTGGCTGTGACCTCATCCCCTTGGCGAGCAAGAGAGTACCCTCGATAACGGAGAGCCGGGTGCTTTTGTCGTAGGGTGGTAAACGTAGGGGTCACAATTCTTAAGACTGTATGGCTAAAAACGTAACGGGGGAGATAGTAGCATGAAGGGCAGTGAAGGAGTAGAACGCGCGAGGCCCTAATTTGATTGCTATTCAACGCGCATGCAGGGGGTGCTGCTTACGGAGGTCCCATTCCAACAATTTGTTAACACTGGGTTCTTTGGGCGCGTCTGATCGAGGCGAGGGAACCAAGGCGAAGCCGCATGCCTGCTGCGACGGAGGGATGGGGCGATAGTCAAAACGGTGCGGATGTTCGAGCTTTCCTCCACCCTCCCTGCGTCGAGTGAGTGTGCGTGAGGCTTCGCGCCCTCCGACTTTAGGTGAGCATCCGTGAAGCGCGCATTTCTGGGACTTTCTTAGCGAGAGACGTAGGGGTAGCTTGGCTAAGGGGCAGACCCCGGGGAATGATGTAATTATGCCGCTACGGATCTTTCATAATGGTGCAACCTTTGACCACGCAGCTGCGCAGTCCCCGTTTGCGCACCTTGGTACTCGTGATCGAGATAATCCTGCGCATCGATTCGACTACCCGGGAAAAGCTTTCACGCTGCTCTGCGCGGCCCGTGAGCTGCAGGAGTATGTTGCGTCAGCACCTCGGGGGGAGGGTGTGCAATCACCGCTTCAGCCAATCACCATGGTTGGATCCTCTCGGTACGCAAGCGAGTCCGAACTCCTCAAGATACATTCAACCGCCTATCTCCAGGCTCTCAAAGAAGCGGCTACGGTTTCGCGAGCTCGTGTTGAAGCAGGGCAGGATCCCTTTATTGAATTTGGAAGAGAGGCGGATGTCACACCGGGAACCTACGATGCCGCGCGACACTCGGTCGGCACCGCGTTCGACGCCATCGACGCGGTTCTCCAGAGCCAGCAAACCTCCACGTTTGCATTAGTGTGGCCGCCTGGACATCACGCAGAGCCCGATCGAGCGATGGGATTCTGTTACCTATCAACCGCGGCTCTGGCCGCCGCATACGCGCAGGACCACCGGGTGCAGGTGCGCCCGGGGCAGCCCAATCGGGTGGTTATTATCGACATCGATCATCACCGCGGAAATGGAACCGCGAACGGAATTCGAGGGAAAAACGGGCTCTTTTTGGTCGATATGACCTATCGCTCTCCGTACGACGAGGTGAGCAACCGGTATCTCGACGAAGTGAGGGAATATCCCTATACCCGCGATGACGCAGCGTTGGGGATCTCAAAACATCCAGTCTGTTCCGCCCCGAACATCTTATCACTGGAATTTGATGGCTTTCAGAAGACGACAACGGTGCTTGATGCCTTCGTTGCTACGGCTCTTCCCTTCGTGCGCTCGATAAACCCCGATATTGTGCTTTGGTCGCTCGGACTAGATGCGGCTAAGGGAGATCCACTCGGTGGTCTCGGACTCCTTCCGAGTGCCTACTACACTCTGATCAAGGGCATGCGACTAGCGCTTCCACATGCACGTCACTGTGGGGTTCTTGAGGGTGGCTACGATCCGCGCATCAGCGGTAGGTGCTTGAAGCCGGCGTTGATGGCTCTGCATGATGATCCGGGAGATGTGCGGTCGCGACTCTTCGCCCAGTATCATGAGGCGTTTTTGGCATAGGGTGGCGTAGCTGGAGTAAGGAGCCCGGCTAAAGGGCAGGACTCCAGAAGCTGCCTGGGCTTAGTGCCCAAGAGCAAAAGATAGCGACCCCTCTTTCCTAGCTCACAGACCGTGATGCAACCACTCGCCTCAGATCAGCTACTTACAAAAAGGCGACCGATTTTCCTATTGTTTGAGAGCATGATGACCGGCTCGGTTGATCCTGCGAGCGATTGCATATGGTCGGAGTGGTGCGGTTACTAAATTCGTTCGTTAGCACTGCCGATAGACAAGCAGGGAGCGCATGGGGGATGCCGGTCTCCCGTCTTGTGCCGGAAGGGCGGCTCTATGCCGAAAAATGAACCTACCAAGGACGACCAAAGCGTGCACTCGGAGCCTCTACGCCTCCCTGGTGTAGATTCC
>JALRCK010000275.1:0-273 GCA_023262305.1 Deltaproteobacteria bacterium | reverse complement strand
CTGGATAACCCCGCAGCTCAAGTGACCTTTACGTTCGACCAGAGAGTGAAGTCCTACGGAGAGGCGCTCAAAGAGGAGCTCACGAAACATACAAAGCGAAACTTTCATGGAGAATTTCAATGGGAGCCTTATCGAATCAACATCGATCACATCCCCATAGAGTATCATGAGCGCGTCGCTCACTATCTTCTTCAGGCGTATAAGCTTCCTGAGGCGGAGCAACATGTGGCGTACAACGTGCCGGTGTTTCACAACCTCGATCGAAGTGCCTTA
>JALRCK010000274.1:1975-4259 GCA_023262305.1 Deltaproteobacteria bacterium | reverse complement strand
TAATGAGTCCTTGGTTAAAGAGGAGTCCAGCGGCGGTAGCTCCCAGGGCGATGAGAGTAATCACCGGTGTCGCCCAGATACTTGGGGCTTGAAGTGGTCCAACCGGAAGGATCGGTCCAGAGCCCGTTCCTATCTGTACGATTGAATCGGCGAGGACCGCGCCGATGAGCGCCATGCCGATGGTAATTGAATGTGCCTCGCGACGAAGCTCCTCGATGACGAAGAGAAAGCCTGCCAGCGGGGCATTGAATGCCGCCGCGAGTCCAGCACCAGCTCCGCATGCAATGAGGTGGTCACGCAGGTGCTTTGGTGCGCGCGCTCGGCTGCTGAGATCATCTGCGAGAGCGGCGCCGAGGTGCACGGTTGGTCCCTCACGTCCGAGTGAGAACTTGGTGCCGATAACAAGGGCTCCACCGATAAATTTGACCAAGATGATCCTTATGCCACGAAGAGTTTGAGTGTGCTCAAGAACGGCTTTGACGTGCGGAATTCCGCTTCCTCTTGCCTCGGGTGCCACATACTGGGTGAGCAGCCCAGCGATCATCCCTGCAATCGCACACACCGCAACAAGGGACAGACAGGAGAGTAGGGGGGAGGCAAAAGCGAGTGAAAGGCTACCTTGCACCCCTGAAATCCAGCCTGCAGCACTCTGGAAGGCGAGAGCGAGTGCGCCAACTGAGGCCCCTAGTGTGGCCGCCAAGAGGAGGTGACGCGCCTCAACGCTGCGCAGCTCGGTGGGGGCGAGATCGTGATCCTTGTCAGGTAGAGCCATGTGGGGTGAGGGTATACGGTAGAGGGGGTAGTGGTAAATCTTGGAAAGTGGAAAGGGGGCGTCTGGGCTTTCGGTGGAGTAGAAACATGGTGTTGGTGCCATAGGTTCCCTATTCGACTGAGGGACTCGCGTAGTGAAGGGGGTAAAAAGACCCCTGGGATACCAAATTTACTTGTACGGGGTGTTCTACTCGTCTATCCTTACAGATTACCGCAAAAGCAACCGCCGTATCCGCGCAACGGATAGAGGGGGTAACGGAGTGGCTGATAGAGGGCTTCCTCGCTCCTCGCACGCAGGTTTCAGTCGCTAGTTTGTATCGTGGTAGGTCGTGCGCAGAAGGTGAAGGTATGAAGAAGAAAGAACTCGATACTCTTAAGAAGCTTCTTGAGGAAGAGAAGAAGCGCATCTTCCACCACCTTCAAGAGATTAGCGAATCCTCAGTTGCTGACCTCGAAACCCCATCTGGAGATTCGGTGGACCTCGCGTCCCTTGAGATTAACCAAAACTCGCTCGCCAAGATCGGAAAGCGTGAGCAAAATCACCTCAAGAAGATCGATGCTGCACTCCAGAAGATGGAGGACGGAACGTTCGGAGAGTGTGAGAGTTGCGGTGAGCAGATCTCTGTTGCTCGCCTGATGGCTCGACCGGTTGCTCAGCTCTGTATCGACTGCAAGACCGAGCAGGAGAACGAGGAGCGACGATACTCTGACCGGGCAGGTGACTCCGATAACGACGGCTTCCCCGAAGAGGGTGAAGAGCTGTAAGAGCTTGCAAAGGAAGAATCGGCTGTACCTGTGTCGGCAAAACCTTTGTTGCTTTCCCTAGGCAGCGGTTAGTGTTCCTTAACTAAGGCAGTGCCCCCCTGACTACGTCGGTGTGATGATTACTTGGATGCTGCGAGCGTCTTCATAACTTCTTCAAACACATGAGGAGCGGCAACAACGATGTTGTCCATGAAGAGGTCCGCTTGATAATGCTCAGTTTTCTTCTGCGAATCGTGGTCGTACGGATAGTGTCCGACCTTTGCGCCCGCCTCCTTTGCGATGAGACACGCCGCGGCGCCATCCCATGGGCTTAAGGTCTCCTCATAAAACGCATCGAGCCGTCCACACGCGACCCACGATATGTCGACGGAGGCTGCTCCGATTCTTCGGATGTCTCGGCAGGTGCGCAGGAGATCCCGTAGACGACGGCAGATGGCATCTACATTCACCCGATCATAGGGAAAGCCGGTGGCTATCAATGCATCTGAGAGGGTGGTCGTCTCTGTGGCATGGATCGGCTCCCCGTTGCAGAAGGCTCCACCCCCGAGAGTTGCGCTAAAGAGCTCGCCCTGAAACGGAGCGAGAACGGCGCCGGCTTGAGCCACCGCATCGACTACGAAGGCGACCGATACCCCAACTTGGGAGTGTCCATGTGCATAGTTCGTGGTTCCATCTATCGGGTCGATCACCCAGGTGGGACCGGTGTTGAATGATGCGGCCAAAGCTTGGTCTGAGGATTCCTCTGCCA
>JALRCK010000274.1:0-1965 GCA_023262305.1 Deltaproteobacteria bacterium | reverse complement strand
GGATCTTGTGAGTGGGATAGTAGGAGCGGATCGTTTCGATGATCGCTTTTTCAGAGGCTAGATCAGCGGTTGTTACAAGGTTGCGGGCGGCCTTTTGCGATACGTGCACTGAACGGCTTGCTCGCTGGTCCCGAGCGATGGCGCCTCCCCGCTGAGCTGCCTCAATCGCTATGGCTAAGGCTTCGCTCGGCGTAGGGATCTTGACGGTGGGGATTGTAGCGGAGGTCATAGGTGTACACCTCGTTGTTTGGGTGATACGGCGGGATCCATGCTCACCTTTAGGGTTTTGAAGAGCATGAGACCCTGTAGTAGTGTGCCCTACTATGTCAGGTAGCTCCCTAATCGGCAAATCACTTCCCGGTCCTGTTCTCCAGGTCGCGCGTGCGTGGATGGGGCGCAAGAGTCAGGTGCAGGCGCCCTCAAAGCTCAATCTCCGTCTGAAGGTTGAGGCGCGTCGCCAGGATGGATACCACCTCTTAAGCATGGTGAACTGTTCGACCTCACTGCACGATGTTGTGACGATTGCGTTAACCGATGTTTCGGAGATCGACGTAACGGTAGAGCCGAAAGGGGCGGCATCGCTCGGAGCTGGTGAGAATCTCGCATCGCGCGCGTTTAGAGCCTTCTGGCGAGAATTTGGATGGGAACACATCCCTATAGGGCTTCGCTGCACAATTACCAAAAACATCCCGATCGGGGGTGGTCTCGGAGGGGGGAGCGCTGACGCAGGTGCGGTGCTTCGTCACCTTAAAGGAATCTTCGGTGAGTCTCTCTCTGAAAGCTTGGAGCTGTCGGTTGAAGAGGTTGACCGGCGAGTTCTTCGTGCCGCCCTCTCGTGTGGTGCCGATGTTCCCTATGCTGTTGTAGGTGGCTTGTGCTGGGTCGGGGGGATCGGCGAGGAGGTTGTTCCGATTCGGGATCGGGTAGCTTCCCCATCCAGGGCGCTCATTGTAGTTCCCCCAAAGCCGGTGCCAACCGCTGCATTCTACGAGCGATATCGTTCGGTTCGCCCTGAGGTTCCTCCCTGCACCGATGAACTGGGGCGTCGATTTATCTCGAGTGGTGAGGATCTGCTCCCCCTTGTTGAGAATGATTTTGAATTGACTGCCGGCGATATGGTTTCTGAGATATCCCAGGCGCTGCGTTTGATGAGAGAGGTTTTTCCTGCCGGAACTGCTCTGACGGGCTCCGGCTCGGTGTGCTTTAGCCTCGTTCCAGATGGTGCTGAGGACGATGTCCGTAAGCTCACAAAGAGTTTGACGTCCCAGGGGTTTACCTCAACCCTATCTTTCCTCATCTTCTCGTAGCCCCGTACTTGCCAAAGTGCTCTACTTGTTTTACTCAACAGGGGCGCAATCGGGGGATTATTGGTCGGTGTGAGGGCTTGTTTCTGCAGAGCCGCACCTCGGTCTATATGATCCCTTGAGAGAGGTGCTTGAGTGCATACATGATGCCCGGTAGCCAAGTGGTAAGGCAGCGGATTTTGATTCCGCCATACGCAGGTTCGACCCCTGCCCGGGCAACGTACTCTTTACTTTGCAGTTTGTGTGTTGTTCTCGGCGTCGTCTGTGATCCCTACACAACGATTCTGATCCGGCAGTTCCAAAAAAGGGGCTCGTAGTCACTTCCAAGGAGCTCGTGTGTCTGGTCCACTTCTCGTTTTCTCTGGCCGTTCGAATCCTCTCTTCTCTCAATCAGTATGCAAAGCTCTCGGAATGGAACCCGGGAATATCGAGACCGTCCAGTTTGCGGATGGCGAGCTCTCCGTCGAGATCGGAGATAATGTGCGTGGCGGGGATGTGTTCGTACTTCAGAGCACCTGTAAGCCGGGCAACGATCACTTGATGGAGTTATTGATCATCATCGACGCGTTGAAGCGGTCGAGCGCGGGGCGGATTACTGCGGCTATTCCCTACTACGGGTACTCACGGCAGGATCGTAAGGTCAAACCCCGTGTTCCGATTA
>JALRCK010000273.1 GCA_023262305.1 Deltaproteobacteria bacterium | reverse complement strand
AATGACTCAGCATCTGCATTGATCTTTTCTGCATCGCATACCTCGCGAAGTCTTGATTCGATGGCGACCATACTGAGCGCCCTAAAATCGTGGCGCTGACACCTGGAGATAACGGTCTCTGGAATTTTGTGAACATCCGTGGTGGCAAGGATAAAAACAGTATGCGGCGGGGGCTCCTCAAGGCTCTTCAGCAATGCGTTGAACGCCGAGATGCTAAGCATGTGCACCTCGTCGATAATGTAGATCTTTCGCTTATATCCCGGGGGCGGCAGTGACTTAAAAGAATCCATCAGATCCCGGACATTCTCAACGCTATTGTGAGAAGCCCCGTCTATCTCTCTAACCGCCAAGCTCGTGCCCGCTCCGATCTCCTTGCAAGTCGAGCACTCGAGACACGGCTCAGCATCCTTTGGATTCTGGCAGTTAATAGCTTTTGACAGAATTCTTGATACTGAGGTCTTTCCCACGCCTCGAGGACCTGTAAAGAGGTATGCGTGAACGACTTTGTCACGCTTGAGCGCGTTTGCTAGCGTACGAGTGACATGCTCTTGCCCACTGACAGAGGCGAAAACCGACGGACGATATTTTCTGGCAAGAACTAGGTAGGACACTCTCGTTCCCTAAAAACAAACAAGCTTCTACAAGATACTCAGTCCCGAACAAATGCGCATCAACAACTTTGCGAACGAACGAGAAAAATAAAGGGATAGATCTAACAGGCTGGCGTGTTAACACGACGACCGGAAACACATCACAGATACATGTAGTACGGTTGCTATCTTCCGATCCTGGCCGGGTTCGTACACTCTCTCGCGTGCTCCGATCGTCGCCTTGGGATTATACGCTGCTCGCTAACTCCTGTCACCGAAACGGGTCGCTAATTAATCGCCGTTTATGACCGCGAGGGGGCACCAATGCTCCCCCCGGAAACCTTAAACGAATTGGTGCATAGTGCATCAGCCCCTGGTGCATCATGCCTCACGGAAGAGACACAAAGTCTAATAATATCAGGCGTCTACAAAACGCCACTTCCTGGCATCCTACATGCATTGGAACTCAAGCATGAAGCTAACATCCCCACTCCTTCGAGACATCGCCCAACAGGTTACTACCGGAAACCCCATGCTGGGCTTGGCAATCGCCAACGAATACCTCGCGCCCTCGACGGCGCTGCACAAGGCGCTTGCTACCCAGGTGCGCGGTCGCATTCAAAAGGGGCTCCCCCATTCGCCCGAACTCGCGGAGCAGCTGCTTCGAGGCGCGCGTAGTGCTGAGCTTCCCGCGCCTCTTCGTGCTCAGATCGGCAAAAGATCTTCCCTTTCCCCAGGATGCTCACTCCCTGCTCCAACAGCTATGCGTCGCCGCACACCGGGCGTAATGCGCCGCGCACCTGCACCGCGGATGCTCAGAAGAGCGCAGGCGCCATCGCTCTCTCAATTAAGATTATCAGGGGACTTATCGTTCGGGTGCATGCGCTTTTCATGCAGTTCAATGAGGCGCTCATAAGCCTTCGTCAGCTCAATAAAGCGGGCCGTATCGTGCTTTGAAGCCTTTGGATTGAGGTCTGGATGGAGAGATTTCACGATCGCCCGATACGCATTTTTGATATCTGAAAGCGTCGCTCCTGGCTGCAACTGAAACTTGGCAAGGCAATCTGCATACTCATCAAGCCCCGTATACCCAGGCTGTTTCAGATCAAAATTAGGCGACTGATGCTTTCCTCCCTTCCCTACCTTTCCAGCAGATCTCGATGATCGTGCATGGTCCTTGTGTGATGGTGCGGATGCACCGTATCTGTATAAGCCGAGCCCTTTTATGAGCCAACGAGCAACCACAAGGCTTCCCAAGAAAACCATGAGACACACGTATCGATCGAGCTTCAACAGCAACCGAAACCTGATGATCCAAGGAATCGAGGTTTGAACTCCCTTCAAGGTTGCCTGCGCAGCTCCATATTCACCTCTGTCCACGAAGCTCTCTGCTACCAAGCCCCGCAATTCATCGTTCTCAGGGGATGGATCAGGTCGCATCTCTCGGAGAATAGCCAAATAGGCAGCGCCCCGATCCGACCGTCCCTCTTGGGCGCTCTCCTCCACCGCCAAGCTCAACAACCTGACGCATTCATCCATCACAGTCTGGTCCTTGGCAGCATATGCAACGAGCATCCGCTTCACAGGCTCTTGAGTTAGAACTGCTTTATCCTGATACGTCAAAGCCTGAAGAGCTTGTAACAAAAGTTCGTGATGCCTATTGTCCCGCTCAGAAAAATCCAAAAGCGCCAAGCTCTGCACAACGGCTCCCGGACGATTTTGTATGAGCGCGTTAGAACAGAATTCAGCTACCGAATCACCCTGCGTTCGCTGGTAGTATTCGCGCACCAGAGGGTCAAACGATGCTCCCCGGAGCGCCGTTTCAAACTTACTCGCATCACCCGATGTGATCGCCTCTCGAACAACCCCGAGCCTTTCCGAGGAGGATTCGGCAGCCTGGGCTAGATCAGAGGTTCCTTTGAAAAAACTCCCTACAAAAAGAAGCGTCTTAGCTCCTTGCTCTATCTCACCTCGAGAGAGCTGCTCTTGGGCAACCTGAATGAGTCGCTGGGGACACAGCTCTGCGATCCACTGCAGATCCACAGAGAGGAGCTTTTGAGCCTGCGTGGCACTATGCAACGGCAGTAACGGCAGTGCGATACATGATGCTTTGCGTTGCCCATCACCTCCATCCACGCGACGCAACGCGTTGACCACCAGATCTCCCCCTTCTCCTGAGCGTATGACACCTGAAAAGAAGTTCTCTCTTACCTGAACAGGCATTCCTTGTGAGGTGAGTAGCCCCTCAAGAGCCGCAAGCGCATCATCAGACGCGCCGTGTTGCGCCAGAGATGTCACAAAATTACCGTACTCGGAATCAACAGAGCCTATCGGCAAAAAAGTGGGATGGTCGGCATATATGCGAAAAACCTTTTGTCCGACGGTCTGATTACTAGCAAGAAATGTCTGCCCATGAACGGTGACTTTAACCTGATCTCCAGAGAGACTCTCAAGTTGATCAACCTCAAAGGGGCGCCCGTGGTACATCACGGATTCCGCAACAACACTCCCGGGAGAGAGCGCAAGCACTAGCGAGCTCCAAATAGGAGCTGTCTTAACGAATCGCTCGAAAGAGGTGGTGAATGACTCTACAAAGGGCATGACTACCTTTTAGACTCAATGCCAACGAGTTGGTCAAGCTATTTCGGGGGAAGGACACCAAACACGTTCAATGATACGACGGATTCGGTTGGATGACTGGTCTTCACATCTACCGTTGCTTTGAGGTCGCTCGAAACCCTCTTAGGATCAACCTTGACCACTAGCACACCTTGTCGTCCAGGCTGAATCTGAATCATGTTCGCGGAGAGGGAGGAATCCGACGTTGTAATACTTTGAATTGAGACAGCCTTCGGACCTTTGTTCTCAAACTGCACCCTTCGCTCAAGCGGAAGTGCGCCATCAACGACACCGAAAGAGATAGTTTCCGGGCTCAATCGAATATCGCCTTTAACAGCGGCGTTCACCGGAACGTTTATGGAGGCTATTCGCCCGCCATCAAGCTCAAAAACTACCCGGTCTCTAAATTCTCCCTTGGGGGCATTCGGGAGGATTTCAATCTTTACCACAGCCTTATTCGCCTGCGTGGTGACTGGAGAGGCAACGAGATAGGGCGACAACGAGGTTATCTTTGTAATCGAAATATCAGATCCTTCGGAAACACTGAAGGAGACCTCCTTCTGCCTGTCTGTAATTGGCGACGAAGGAGAGATCTCCCCGAAATCGAGACGAGAGGGTTCTACCGAGTAGGTTGAAACGACTCGCCCCTTGAGGGTGATGACCTTTTCAGGGTTTTGCGGATCGTTTGAGGCTATCAAAACTGTTTTGGTCTTATCTCCAATAAAGCCACTCGTATCGAAGGTAACTCGAACCTTCTCGGCAGAGCCCGGTTTGATGACCGGAGAGGCGAGCTGCGTGGCGGTGCATCCACATGACGGCGCCACGCGCTGAATGACGAGGTCGGCCTTGCCTGTGTTTTTGATCTGAAATTCGTGCACCACCTTCGATCCCTGCGCGACTGTGCCAAAATCATAGGTTGTTGCATCAAGAGAGAGAGACGGCCTTGCTTCTGCGAAAGTGGTCGAAGCACTCAGCACCATGCTCAAGGCGCCTCCTACAACACACACCACAACGCAGCTCCAAGAACGAACGATAGAGGCCATTATATTTGATGTTTTCAT
>JALRCK010000272.1 GCA_023262305.1 Deltaproteobacteria bacterium | reverse complement strand
CCATACGCGGCATCGAAGGCTGCCGCTGACATGTTGCTCTCGGTATACCATAAACAGTATGGCTTTCCGCTGCTCACGGTGCGCTCCACCAATGTGTACGGCGCCAGACAACAACTCTTCAAAATCATTCCACGGTCGGTGATCTATTGCAGGATGAAGAAGATGATCGAGCTACATGGTGGTGGGCATGCTGTGAAGTCGTACATCCATATCCGTGATGTTTCATGTGGAGAGCTCGCGATCCTTGAGCGTGGGAGGATCGGGGAGAGGTATCACCTCTCGCCGGATGGAGGGGTGTCGGTTCGTGATGTCGTGTCGATGTTGTGTGAGATCCAGGGAATTCCATTTGCCCAACAGTGCGTAAGTGTCGCTGAGCGTCCCGGACAAGATGCCGCCTATGTCATCGACTCTTCAAAGGCTCGCTCTGAGCTTGACTGGAGGCCGGAGATATCGATGAGCCAGGGGCTGGAGGAGACGATCAGTTGGGTCAATGATCACTGGGACGAGATCTCAAAGCAATCTCTTAACTACAACCACAAAGCTTAGGTCTGCAAGCATGGAACCCCTTACCCGGAAAAAGAGAACTTCGACCCTGGTGATGGCGAACTACAACCATGCGCGCTACCTACCGGATAGTCTCTCATCGATTTTTTCCCAGACTCGTCCTATTGATGAGGTCATCGTCATCGATGATGCCTCTACTGACAACAGTCTGGAGGTGCTCGCGCAATTCCAAGGGTACGAATCGAGACTTAAGGTGCTTCGAAATGACAGGAATAGGGGCGCTGTGTACTCGGTTAATAGGGGGCTCTCAGAGGCTCAAGGCGAGCTTATTTGCTTCCACTCCGCCGACGATTTCATCGTTCCGACATTTTTTGAGCGCTCGGTGGGAATGCTGGAGGCATATCCTCAAGCGGGATTGTGTACGAGTTTCTTTAGCAGCGTTAGAGACTCCGACAAGGAGGTTTCTCCCGGAGTGCTACCATGGGGTGATAAACCGACGTACATCGCTCCACAAGATCTCATCAATGTCGAGGTAGCTGGAGGCATTCCAGGGCATGCGTCGATCTACGACAAGCAGAGCGTGATCGCAGCCGGAGGTTTGATTCCGGAGCTCCAGTGGCACTGTGATTGGTTCATGATTCATGTGATAGCGGCCCGACAGGGCTTTTGTTTCATCCCAGAGTCGTTGGCCTTCTTCCGAATGACGGAGGGAGGCTCGTACGGCTCGGGCCGTTCGAACTGGCGGGAACAAAAGAAGGTAGTAGGAAATATCCTGAGGCTGATCTTCTCTGATGCCTTCAAGGATGTCATCCCGTTCTTTCAAGCCAGCGTTATGATGTCGCACCTTTATCCCGACATCGGCCGGTTTATCGTAGAGGAGGCAGCCTTCCTGTCACACGAGGAGTTTGTGGCTGTCTTAAGAATGCTGAAGAAGCAGGAGCAGCAGAAGATAATTAGCGTTATCGGGGCGAATAAGAATTTATTTCCTGAATTACATGACGTGTGCGTTGAGTATCAAAGCAAGCTCGCGTCGTGATCGGGTCGCCCTTTGGCTGATTGACGGCACGATACTCGCGCGCACTGGAGGGACCGCGTCCCCGCGGTCCGGGGTGGCGGCCGCTATTGTGACTCGGGAATTGTTTTGCCAAGTAATTTGTTGGATTGATACATCACCGGACCGCGAGGACGCGGTCCCTCCATCACCCCGCCATCTACTACTCGGCGATGAACCAATAGTAATCACCGGTGTAGCCGATCTCCTTGAAGAGTTGCTTCCATTCGTCGACATGCATGTAGGTGAGGGCAGTTAAATTCCATTTCAGGAGCCTCTCTCGCTCTGCGTCGTTCCTCCAAGCGTCCATCGTGACGAAGGAGTTGCCTCGCGACACTCGCTCAATCTCCCTGAGGGCCTGTTTACACTCCTCAAGTGGAAGGTTGTGCACCGTGTTTATGCAAATCACGAGGTCGAATGATTTATCAGGGTAGGGGAGCTTCTTCGCGTTGCCCACTTGGAGGTATTGCCGAACAGAGGGTAGGGCATGGTCCATTGCATACTGGGAAATATCGATCCCGGCCATGTTGGCTTCGGGCATAAGCTCCTTAAAGTCATGCAACATGAACCCCTTGGCGCAGCCTACGTCGAGTATCGATGCGCTTTCGGAAAGGTTATAGTGCTCCTTGAAGCGCTTCACGGTCTCTTGCCAGAAACGTGGGTGGTAATTATACCCGCCGTATCCAGTAAGGCGATCACCATCGTAGTACTCTACGCCGAATTTTCGAGCGACCGCGCGGTGCTCCTCTTTGATCAGTTCACCACGCTCGTCGATCGGTCGCTTTGATTTTGGATACCTGTCGAGAAGATTTATCTCTACCATAACGTTTTCCTGCCTACATTTTCACAATAGCTCGCGACACATCTCCCCGCTCAAGGGCGTGAAAAGCTTCGTTAACCTCGTGCAGCTCAAAGGAATGAGAAACGAGCTTCTTGATATCCCAACGACCCTCAATACACATCTTGGCGAAGTGTGGGATATCTCGATCGGGCACCGTGTCACCACCCCATGTTCCGCGAATCTTCCTGCCTTTGATCAGGTCGAAGGGGTCTATCTGAATTCGCTCTCCGAAAGCTGGATTGCCAGCGATGATACACTCGCCTCCATTGTAAGCGGCGCACGCAAAGGCGTGTTCGATGCTCTCGGGACGTCCCACGCATTCAAGCACTAGTGATGCCCCCTTTCCTTGAGTAAGTGATCGAATCGCAGCGACCGGATCCTCCCTTCGGGCGTTAATGGTGTGGGTTGCGCCGAACTCGCGTGCTCGTAGGAGCTTATCATCGTTGATATCAACAGCTACGATCATGGCCACCTCGTTCGCTTGAGCCGCGAGAATGGCCGAGAGACCGACTCCGCCAGCTCCCCATACAACTACTGAAGGGTGTCGCTCAATCTGGGCATTGATCAACGCTCCCGCGCCAGTTGGCACGGCGCATCCGAGCAAAGCGGCCTCGTCGAATCCTAAGGCATCGCTTACCTTGACGAGCCGATTCTCAGATACCACGGTGGTTCGCATCAGTGTGCTAATAGCCCCTGAATTAACGGTGCCGATAGAGGAACCGTAGGCAACGTTTGGAACGTCGATGCCGCTCGCTTTGATCCATGTAAGGACCACTCGGTCGCCGGGGGCCACTTTGGTGACGTTAGTGCCTACTTCCCTCACAATACCCGATGCTTCATGTCCCAGCACGTGGGGAAGAAACTTGTCCTCTCCGCGACGACCCTTAATCTCATGAAGCTGAGAGTGACACACGCCGCTCACGGCGATGTCGACAAGCACCTGTCCTGCCTTGAGGGCAGGGATCTCAAGACGCAGCACCTCAAGGGGGCGCCCGATCTCTCGTAAAACAGCTGC
This sequence comes from Deltaproteobacteria bacterium, assembly GCA_023262305.1. GTDB lineage: Bacteria > Bdellovibrionota_C > UBA2361 > UBA2361 > OMII01 > OMII01. Next base: position 870 of record JALRCK010000272.1, on the reverse strand, counting down.
TTCAGTGTAGATCGCCATAGCTCACGCATACTCAAAAGCGCCCTCTGAGGGCTTTATACCTTAGAAGGGACCCTTGAAGAGATTATTCGGGACATCGAGCTTCGTCGAGTCCTCTTGTGGCTCCTCCGGCAACATCGCTGGCTGGCCGAGTGTGGCAGCACAGGCGTTAACGATCTGCGCCATGCCGGGGTAGTAGTACTTCGCCAATGCGTGGCTCGTTGGAGTTGGATAATCCGGAAGAGCAACCCGAACGGGAGCAGCCTTAAGCGAGCTGAACTCTGACTCGGTCACGGCGGCGCAGATCTCAGCGCTTACTCCAAACGCCTTGGTGCCGGTATCTGCAACGACGAGGCGACCCGTTTTTCGTACCGATTCAAAGATTGAGGGATAGTCGACCGGCCGAATAGTGCGAAGGTCGAGAACCTCCGCTGATATGCCATTTTTAGCCAAGAGCTCTTGGGCTTGAAGCGCCTCGACGGTCATCCATGAGGTCGATACGATAGTGACGTCACGTCCCTCGCGTGCCTTTCGGGCAACGCCGATAGGTGTTTTGTAGTGCCCCTCTGGTACATCATCTGCAAGGTAGTGGAGCCAGCGGTGCTCAAGGAACATCACCGGATTGTTATCCTCGATAGAGGAGATAAGCAGACCCTTTGCATCAGCAGGAGTAGCCGGCATAACGACTTTCAACCCAGGGATGTGAGCGAAGGTCGCTTGGAGGCTCTGAGAGTGCTGCGGTCCCTGTCCCCATCCTCGACCGATAATCATTCGAATGACGATCGGAACGGAGCCTTGCCCCCCAAACATGTAGTGCCACTTCGCAGCTTGGTTAAAGATCTGTTCAACGGTGAGGAGTGCAAAATCAACGCG
>JALRCK010000271.1 GCA_023262305.1 Deltaproteobacteria bacterium | reverse complement strand
TCAGCTCTGGCTCGGTCACGCTGTTGAAGCGGCATGGACTATTCGCTCGGCGCTCCAGGTGCTTCAGCCAGACCCAGAGCTTGTTACCCTGTTCGTAACCGCTGCGGTAGAGAGTGGGGGAGTTGAGCACCTTGTCGTGGAGGCGCGGGAGCTTGTGAGAAACTTGCATTGCGAGGTCGAAGCGGCGCCGCGACTTGAAGTCGCGAGAGCTCGATTATCCATGCTCGGTGGTGATTTCGGAGAGGCGAGAGATGACCTTGCCGCGCTCGCGAATAAGGACCGTGGTCCGTTCGAGGCGGTTATCGCGTTCGCCCAAGTGCTTCTTGATGAGGGCAAGACCGCGTACGCCAGGCATCATCTCCACCGCTCTTTGATGGTTTCCCCAGAACATCCGCGTGTGCTCCGAATGTTGGCGCTCTCGTACTTGCAGCCCGGAGCTCATTTTGAGCCGGAGTTCGCTATTAGCTTGGCAACGAAAGCGTGCCAAGCAACTGGGTGGTGCGGAATTCACGAGATGCACGCGCTTGCGAAAGCGTACGCGCTGTGTGGAGATAAGGTCTCGGCCATTCTGATTGCGAGCAAAGCCAAGCAAGCCGGTCAAAACCTTCTCGGTGTCTACCCAGAGGTTCAGAGCTTGGAGGCGCTTATTAATAATCTCTCCTCGGGTACGCAGGCGTAGAGTTAGTCTGGCGAGCGCTCCGATGAGAGTCTTCGTGCGGGCACGGCGCGTGATCGTAGTCATCGCTGAGCTCCTAAGTTCCAATCGCTCAATCCTTTATTCCGTTAACCTCGTTGTCGCAGGAATGCGAGTGTCGTGTGGATTACAAAGGGGCACAGATCCGCTCAGTGCATCTCAATCCGACCGTGACCATTACTTCATCTGAAGCGGTCTTAACTGTGACCCCGAAAAGGGGACAGGTATCCAGGGGGATATCATTTCCTCGTGGGGTGGGTTTTTGAGGGGGATTTATGAGATTACATAGAACGATACTTGCGGTGGGGTTTGCGGTTGCCTTTATAGCTTCGGGCGGGGTGCCGTCGTATGCGGATGATAGACAGGTTGATCCGGGAGATGCTGCACGAGTCGTGGTGAAGTCGCCCCCCAATTTTGCCTTCTTTAAGGCGCCGCCACCTCGTGGTCCCGGCTCTGACGAAGGCTCAGCCCGATGGTTGTGCGAGAGTCCCTACGCACAGTGCATGTTCGATTTTAAGCCCGTAGGGGAACAAGAGATGATTATCGTAGAGATCGGACGGGTTCGGCGCGCCTTAGTCGAAAATCGGAGCAAGACCTTAGCGATTGATGAAAAGATCGCAGCCAACCTCTGGCATATGCGCACACTGCAACAGAACGGACAGTTTGAAGACGCCAGGTCTTTTGCCGATGTGGTCCACCAATTGACGACCCAGAGGGATGACTTGGCAGCCGCTAGAAGAGTCCTCCTCAACGAGCTTGAGAAATTGATGAGTCGGGTAGCTGGAATGGCTGGGACCGACACCTTGCGAGATAGGACGTGTTTTGATTCGTATCTTTTATGCAGGAAGGCGGTCGAAGCCTCGATGCGATTAGGGGGTCTTAGTGGTTCTCGTCCACCTGCACAGTGATGAACATGACTCGGGGTGCTGGATGTAGCTCCCGCTCATTAGCTGTTCGTTTGGAGGGGCTGACAGACCTGCGCGCGCTGTCTCGGGTGAGATGAAGGGTTGGGGGCGGAGAGACGCTGAATCAAACGAAATAATGTGGAGTGGGATGTACGGCTTTGACTGCCCAGTACCGCGCCGTATCAGAGACCGCGCGCGAAGGATTCACGCTCGTGATGATTTCAAAACATCTCAAAGCCCAAGCGAATCCGGAGGTTTAAGGACATCACTCTGCCACAGCACCCCAACTAGACTGTTAATTACTTTGTTTTCAAAACATACCAACTGATAGATCCGGTAGAATTTCGCTACCAGAGAATGCGGTTAACTATCTGATCTTGTGCGAGCTATTGATGTGTTTTGAAATCATATCATGCGCAGTCCTATTTCCGCGCGGTCTCTGAGACGGCGAGCGAGGGACTGATAGTAAAGGTTGTCGAAGGTCGGAGGGGAGGAACCCTTAGGACTCATCGCCGGCGCAGACGATTCTTGTAGTTGTGCGGAAAAAATTGAGTAAATATAGGGTCGTTGAAACGCGTGGTGAAATATGCAGCAGCAAACGGCAAGGGTTCTCTTCTCTCAGATCGGCGTCGACGGGCAGTCGGAATACAACCGTGGCGACTGGCGCAAGGTTGCGGTTCACAATTCACAAGAGATTCGCGGCTTCTTTGGACCTTACGAGTGGTTAAGCAACACCCACAAATGTGATGTGTTCTACTTTGGGATGAGGTTTCCATCGGCTGAAAATGCTTATCAAGCAGCCAAGGTGTTGCCATCCGAGCGCGCCCGTTTTCAGAACTGTTCGGCTTTCGAGGCGATGAGGCTGGGCGACTCTCTGCCTGCTATGGATCCACTCTCGTGGCCCACACGGAAGCTTGATGTGATGAGGACTGTGCTCTTTAGTAAATTCCACGAGAGCCCGGAGCTGGCTCGTAAGCTCGTTGGAACCGGAGATGCTTATCTTGAGGAGCGCCTGTGGTGGCGTGACACATTTTGGGGTTACGACGTAAACCTCAAGGTGGGAGAGAACCAGATGGGTAACCTCCTCATGATGGTGCGAGATGAGTTGATACGTCGTGTCAGGTACTCCGACGAGGCTCTCGCAGGGGCTAACCTGCCAAATCATTGGTAAGAAGTTGTAGCTCATGCCCTTTGAACACCGCCCCCGTTGCTCTCACGATCTGTCTCCAGCTACGGGTTTCAGAGCCCGCGCGCTCGCAGACTGTCGGTGGACGATTTAAAAAGATCCCTAACTTGGGCTGACTGATGTATTTCGGGACCAGCACCCAGTCCCTACGTCGCGATTTGGCGCTCAAACTATGTGTTTTCAAAACATAGGAAGTGAGAGTTCTGGAGGGGTTGTGCCGCCAGAAAATGAGGCTAACTATCTGGACTTGTGAGAGCTATTGATATGTTTTGAAATCATATCATGCGCAGTCCTGTTACCGCGCGGTCTCTGATACTGCGCGGTTTCTGATACCGCGCGGTAAGGGCTACCGGTACTTCCGTGGGTGTTAATATGAATGGTCATCTGGGTTGTGGCATCGTAAACTGAGAAGAGTAACTTCACAGGAAGAGAGATTTGTGAGAATACCGTTTTTCATCTCCCCTCGAATCGTTGGGGCTCTTATCACGATTGTGGCTTTCAATTCTGAGGCGCAATCATTTGTAGCCTCGTTGCCATCTCAGATATCTGTCGGAGTTGGAGGCACGGCGCCTGACAACGAAAGTGATGAGCTTGAGTTATCTCCAAATAGTGGCCTAGCAGCGTTTAGGTCGAGCGCGAGCAACCTTGTAGACGGGGATACGAACGGTAAGGCGGATATCTTTGTTCGCTCTGCCGAGGGCGTTATCAGCCGCGTAAGCGTAGCCAGCAATGGGATGCAGGCGGACGACTCGAGCAGAGGAACGGCGATAAGCCAGGTCGCTGCGAACGGTGCGTATGGCGTCGCCTTCATTTCAAAAGCCACGAACCTCGTTGCTGGCTTGACCAGTCGGGAGACAGCAGTCAATCAAGTATATTTGCGTATCCCGACCCTGGGGAAGACATACCTTGTGTCTCGTGCCTATCCAGAGTCGGGCTTTCTCGGCGCGTTAGAAGAGTGCGAATTCCCATCAGTGGTAGCGATCGATAACGGGGCGAAGTTTTTAGTAGCGTTCCACTCGACTGCCGACAACCTTTTGAGGGATGCCGTCCCCCCGGGACCTGTTGGGCAACAGCGCCTTAAGCGAATCTTCCTCGCGGAGGTTACAACTGCCACGGGAGAGGTTACGCTTGGAGCGTTTACAGGGCGCGAGGGCTTCCAAGCTGATGGCCATATCATGGAGCCGGTCTTGAGTGGTTACGGTGATCAGATCCTCTTTAGGACCAACGCCTCAAACCTCGGATGGACGAGTCCGGGACCCTCCGTGTACCAGGTCGCCGTAGCGACTAAAGAGGTGATTAGGTCTGGCGGTTCCCCTCAGCTCATCAGCAAGAGCCCTGTCGACGGTAGCCCGGGAACTGAGAACAGCTACTCCCATGCGATGAGCTTTAACGCCACACGTTTTGTGTTTAAGACCGCCTCATCGAATATCCTCCAGGGAACCCCGCAATCCCCCTCCATGGTTGCCTACTCCACGAAGACTAGCCAGTACACTCTCATC
>JALRCK010000270.1 GCA_023262305.1 Deltaproteobacteria bacterium | reverse complement strand
GGCAAGGTTCTCTACTCGGACTATGTGCTGCAATTTGAGTTGTCATCACTTGTGTTGTTAGTGGGAGTAGTTGGAGCGGTCATGCTTGCGAAGCGCAAAAATGTTCAGCTTGCTCCCCGAGAGGGCGGCATGAGAGGAGGGGAGTAGATGGATCCTATCGTATCGTACCTTGGAATCGCGTGCGTGCTCTTCACGATCGGTGGTATCGGTTTGTGCCTGCGCCGCAATGCGATAGTGCTGTTCATGTGTGTTGAGATGATGCTCAACGCCGTGAACCTGGCGTTTGTCGCGTTCAGTAAGATCCACGGCAACCTTGATGGACAGATAGCTGTATTTTTCGTCATGGTGATCGCAGCCGCCGAGTCGGCTATCGGTCTGGCCATAATTCTCGCGGTGTTCCGAACCCACTCATCAATTGAGACGACGGACGCCGCCGAGCTTAAGTGGTAGGACACGACATTTTGTAGACCCCAGAGTTTTTTTGAACACAGAGTTTATGGAAGATATCCGGTTAGCCCTCATCGTCATCGCTCCTCTGATCGGAGCGGTTGCTTCCTACGTGTTTGGTCGCGTTGCTCCGAAGCTCTCAGGGGGCATCGCATCAGCTGCGGTTGCGGTTTCGCTCTTTAATGTTGTCTCCCTGTGGCAGGGGCTTGGAGCTCAGGAGAGCTTCTCGTTTATCCTAAGCTCGTGGCTATCATTCGCCGATGTGCAGCTGCCTCTGGAGATCTACTTTGACAAGCTCTCTGCGGTGATGTGTCTTGTCGTTACCGGCGTGGGGTTGCTCATTCACCTCTACTCAATCGGTTACATGGCTGAGGATGAGAGTCGACCGCGCTTTTTTGCGTACCTGAACCTCTTCATCGCCTCGATGTTGATCCTGGTTCTCGGAAAATCCCTCCCGGTTATCTTTATTGGATGGGAAGGGGTGGGGCTGTGCTCGTACCTTCTGATCGGTTTTTGGTACACTAACCCAGACTTCGCGTCAGCAGGTCGGAAGGCCTTCGTGATGAATCGGATCGGAGACCTCGGATTCATCGTTGCCATGGCGATCCTCTATCACGCATGTGGCACACTCGACGTGATAGCGCTCTCGAATCCGAAAATCCTTGCTCGAATCCCCTCTGACCTGGGGTATATCGCCGGCATTGCGCTCTTCCTCGCTGCAACTGGCAAGTCGGCTCAGTTGCCACTCTTTACTTGGCTGCCTGATGCGATGGCTGGACCCACGCCTGTGTCCGCGTTGATCCATGCTGCGACCATGGTGACAGCAGGGATCTACCTCATGGCGCGGATGTTCGGGGTTGTTGGGCTTGATCCGCTTGTCCCAGCCATCATCCTGTGGACAGCGTTAGCAACCTCTGCGGTCGCTGCTCTCATCGCGATATCACAAAACGACATTAAGAAAGTTCTTGCGTACTCGACGGTGAGCCAACTCGGGTTCATGTTTCTTGCGGTGGGTGTAGGAGCATACAGCGTGGCTCTCTTCCACGTTGTGACGCATGCATTCTTCAAAGCGTGCCTCTTCATGAGTGCTGGTTCAGTGATCCATGGCTGCCACCACGAACAGGATATGCGTCGGATGGGAGGGCTCGCACGGAGTATGCCGTTGACCTGTCTCAGCTACGGAGCTGCGACGTTGGCGATCGCCGGTATCGCACCATTTGCAGGGTACTTCTCAAAGCATGCTATCCTTGAGTCGTTGGCGCACACCCCTAACATTTACCTTCACTCCTTTAGTGGAGTGATTGGGCTGGCGGCAACAGCCATCGCGATCTGTACAGCATTCTACATGACCAGATCCTTCATCCTGACCTTTATGGGGTCTTACCGGGGTGAGGGGCACCCGCATGAAGCTCCCATGATCATGACGGCTCCCGTTCTGCTCCTTGCAGCGCTCTCCGTTGCTGGGGGTCTTGTTCTCAATCCCGTGTTCTTTCACTACCTCGAAGGACCGCTCCCCCCAGTTCAGGAGCACGCAAGTGGTGGGGTGATCGGGTTCATCTTCGGGTCTGCTCCGGGACTGTTCGGTATTCTGGCGGCATACACGCTCTTTGTCCTTGTGCCCACTCTCAAAGATCAGGTGCGAAAAGTATTATGGATTGGCGAAAAGATCTCCGCAGGGAAGTTCTTTGTCGATGAGATACTTGAGGTAACCGTTATCGCTCCCGTTCGTGCGCTCTCAGTCGTTGTAACCCAAGTGCTCGACCGGTCGGTCTCTCTTGGCTCAGGAGAAGCTATCGGAGGGATAAGTCGAGCAGTCGGAGAGCTCACCTGTCGTGCAACGACAGGGCAGGTGAGCACCTATGTGCTCTGGATCTTCGCCTCAGCGGCTCTCCTTTTGTATGTTTTTCTTCCGGTGAGGTAGCCTTATGAACGCTCCATGGCCCCCAATTAGCTCTCTCATAATCGTTCCAGCCCTTGGAGCCCTTGGGTGCCTTGCCCCGTGGTTCTCGGCAAAATTTGATAAAAATGCCCGCGTATGTCGGCTATGGGCGATCGCTGTTTCGGTGTTCACCCTTGTTATTCTCGCCGCGTTTGCAGGCGCTGCAACAGCAACACCCGGATATGTACTGGGTCTTGAGGAGGTTCACCCGTGGATCCCGTCACTGGGAATCTCCTTTCACTTGAAGTTAGACGGGCTCTCCTTCGCATTTACCCTTCTCACAGCGGTGGTAACGTTAGCAGTTGTGGCATGGCCATCGAGGCCAGCCACCGCAGGTGCTGGATGGTATGCGCTTCTTCTGGTAGGAGAGGCAACGGTCATGGGTGCATTCCTCGCAACTGACCTCGTCCTCTTCTATGTGTTTTTTGAGGCGATGCTGTTACCTGTTCTGGGCGCGCTTGCATTGTGGGGTGGGGCTGCGCGCCTCAACGCGGCGCTCAAGTTCCTTGTGTATACCATGGTGGGCTCAGCCTTGATGTTCCTCTCGATCCTCTACCTTGGATGGCATGCCCAATCGATGGGGCACACGCTGGGGGGGAACTTCCTCTTTGAGATTACAACGCTCGCGAGCCTCAAGATGCTTACTTCCTCGGAGCAGCTTGCGCTCGGTCTCGCGTTCCTCTTGGCGTTTGCGATTAAGATCCCGATGGTTCCCTTCCACGGATGGTTGCCTGATACCTACAGAGAAGCACCTCACGGGCTTGCTGCTTTCACGGCAGCTCTTCTCGGAAAAGTAGGTATCTACGCGATTATTAGGTTCATGTGGCCACTCTTTCCAGATTTTATGGCGCAGGCTGGTGTGTACCTCGCGGCGGCGGGAGCTATCGCGGTTGTGTATGGGGCACTGGTCGCTATGACTCAAAAGGATCTCCGCTCGCTCCTTGCGTACTCCTCGGTTTCCCACCTCGGCTTCTGTGTGTTGGGTGTAGCGGGGGTTTCAACGATGGCGATGACGGGTGCCGTGTTTCAGGCGGTGAGTCATGGGATCGTGACAGCGGCTCTGTTCCTCACCGTTGGGGTGATCACCGATCGTCAGGGTGCGCGAGATTTTGATCGACTCGGAGGTCTCGCAAAGGCGGTGCCAGTGTCCGCGTTCTTCTTAATGGTATTCAGCGTAGCCGCGGTGGCATTGCCGCTCACGAGCAGTTTCGTTGGAGAGTTCCTGATCCTCGTTGGTTCATGGAAGCTCTTCCCAATCTGGACCGGTGTGGCGGCTCTCGGAGTGGTGCTGGGAGCTGTGTACACACTGACTGCATATCTGAAGACGATGTTCGGTCCGCTTCACCCTTCCGATGCTATCGCTGGCGGTGACGTGCGTGGATCCAGTGCTCTCGTTCTTGCGGCCTTGGCTGGCCTTGTCGTGGCCCTCGGCGTTGTTCCTGGAGGGCTGCTTGAGGTGATTAGTCCAGCGGTCCAGGTAAGCTCAACAAGCTCTCTGATGGCTGACAGCAGCATTCTTCAAGCGTTTAAGAGGTAATATCGATGACTCTCACAGCCCTTGCTCCATACGCTCCAGTACTAACGCTCTCGCTCGGGAGCCTCGGGTACCTTCTCTCTGGCTCGCTGCTTGAACGTATGCGCCTCGCCTCGCTGTATGCCCTCGCGTTGATAGGGTTGGCGGCCTACCTGACGGTGGGGCTCTCTCCGGTCGCCTTTTCTCCGACCTTCGGTTTTGTCGTGGACAATTTCACCCAATTCTTTGCGCTCCTGGCATGTTTGGGGGCGTTTCTCAGTATCATCGGTACCGCGAGCTCTCTCCATTCTGAAAAGGTTGGAATGGTGAGTGAGTACTACTTTCTGATGCTCACCTCGCTGTGTGGCGCTTTAGTAATGATCTTCTCATCAGATCTTCTCA
>JALRCK010000026.1 GCA_023262305.1 Deltaproteobacteria bacterium | reverse complement strand
AGGTTGTGCTCGGTTCGGTTCGTGCACTCTTGCAAAAACTTGGGCCTGGTGCAACGACATTGCAACCGATCATCATTAAGCCAGGAGAGGAAATTGATTCCGAGCAGTTGCTTGCCAAATTGGTGCACGACGGATATCGACGTGAAGAAATTGTTGAACATCGCGGTGAGGTTGCGCGTCGCGGTTCAATCATCGACGTCTTCCCCAGCACTGCTGACACGCCAATTCGAATCGACTTATGGGGAGATGAAGTAGAGCGTCTCACTTCGTTCAATGTGAATGACCAGCGCAGCACCGACGATTTAGTTCAAGCAATCATTTTCCCTGCGCGTGAATTGCAGTTAGACGAAGGTGTAACCGAACGTGCACGCGAGCGCGCGATCAGGGATCACTCGTATCAGCGAAGACTGGAGCAGATGTTAGCTACGGTGTACGCGAGTAAGTACCAGATGCTGCGTCAGCGTGAGCAGACGAGTCCATGGGCAGAGATGATCAACAGAGTTGAGGGAGAGCCTGAATTGAAGGAACGGTGTGAGCGTGCTTTCGCTCGAGGCGAAGAGCCCGCATTGGATGGGCTGATCGCTGACATCGTCACAGGTCAGGGCAAGCTGACAGAGACCGAGCAGAAGCTGCTCTTCATGCACCATGTGAAGAGCCAGATCGTTCGCATGCGTACTGAGGAAGCGGGGTTGAAAAAGTAGCGTATGAAGAGGCGATATCCCAACAAGAGCAGAATCCTTCTCGTGAACATCACGCGTCTCGGCGATATGCTCCAGGCAACGCCGACGATCGCTGGCATCAAAGCCGAGAATCCCGGTTGCCACATCGCAGTGCTTGTCGAGAAGCAGTTTGAAGATGTGTGTAGGGTTATTCCGAATATCGACGAGATCATCGGTATCGACCTCAACTATGTCGTGCGGTGCATCTCACGAGAGAAGGACGGCATTATTGATGGTTATGAGTACGTCTCCAAGATGGTTACTGACCTCAGGCAGAAGAATTTTGACTACTGCCTCAATATGTCATCGTCGGCTTATACCGCATTGCTCTTGAGCCTGATCGGAATTAAACGCAACGGCGGTTGGACGGCTGATGATGAAGGTTACAGAGTTATCGAAACGGAGTGGGCGCGTCTCTTTGCAACATCTGTATTTCATCAAAATCGTCAGTATAACTCGCTCAACCTCGTGGATGTGTTCCGTTGCTCCGCTGATGTAGAGAATCATCCCAGACATCTTCTGATCACCGTTCAGCCAGAAGCTATGGAGCACTGTGAAAAGCTCATCTCGGAGGCGAATTTTACCAACACCGGACCCCTTATAGCGGTGCAGGCTGGGGCGAGTCAGGGTAAGCGACAATGGAGTCCAGCCCGCTTTGTCTCGATGATTAAGATCCTCACGGAGAAGCACAACGCGCGGGTGGTGCTCACCGGAGCCGCGAAAGAGCGAAACATTATAGACCCGATCGTTGAAGGATGCTCATCTCCGAATGTGATATCTGTGGCCGGAAAAACCTCGGTTCCGCAGTTGGCGGCGATGCTTAAACTCAGTGATGTGTTGATCACTGGAGATACCGGTCCGATGCATATCTCTGTGGCGGTAGGTACACCTGTCGTATCGATGTTCCTTGCATCGGCTTTTGGATTTGAGACGGGGCCCTATAGTGAGGGGAATATCGTGCTGCAGCCAGTGATTGGGTGTGGTCCGTGTAACCCAAACAAGCCGTGTAGCAAGCCCGAGTGTCACGACACCATAACTCCGGAGCTCGTTGCCCATTTGGCGATGGCTCGTGTGGCGGGAGAGGTAACGGAAGTCCCTACGCGATTAGCCGATCCCCGGGGAGTTATCGTGTACCGCTCTCAGTTCGACAAGTTCGGTTTCTGTGATTTGGTTGCGATCAACGGGAAATCTGGCGATCCATACCTTCGGTATCGACAGGCGTACCGCAAATTGTGGCTGGATGACATCGGGGGCTTTGAGGTTGACCCTCCCAGGCCGACCTCGTTGTCAGTGGTAAATGAGGATCTCAAGGGTCTTCCAGAGCTTTCCGGGGCGGCTCAGCGGGGTCAACAGCTGATGGAGGTCCTTGGGGCCTATGTGAGGGATACCTCTACAACGGCAAATCAGTTAAAGAAAATAAACGGTGATATATCCGAGTTAGACCGTACTATCGAGGAGTTAGGGCTTTCGCACGGTCCTCTTGGGGCTCTCTCAAGGATGTTTGTATTCTCAAAAGAGAATTTACAAGGATCCGATGCGCTCGAACTTGCATCACAAATGAAGAGCATCTACCAGGACCTGGAGCGCCGATGTCAGAAGTTTGCGGCATACTACGCGAGTGCTTGATGCGAGCTCCCATACAGTGGGGGAGTTTCGACGGGGCGGTGTCCTGAGGGTAGGTTTTAAAAAGGGAAATGAGCGATTCGCTCGGTAATATACAAAGGGGACTCTTATGTTGCGCGTTCGTATAAATGGTGAATACACGGATGTCGATTGCACCTCAGTTCCTCGTTTCACGGATCTCATTGAGCTGCTCAAGGTCTCAATCGACCCAGAGCACATGATGACGAGCATCTTGATCGATGGTCGAGAGCTCTCTGACGAGGAGTGGTCCCAAAACACCTCACAGCTCGCTGGTGAAGTTTTGGACATACAAACCGGTCTTCCCGAATATTATGTAGCCGATAGAATTCAAGATGCCTCGCGAGTGGTTCGCTCGTGCTTCTTTGAGTTCCGCGATGCTCGCAAGGGGTTCCAAGACGGCGACATGATCACAGGTAACAAGCGTCTCAAGAGCGCGGTTGATACACTCCGGGCGTTCTTCGAGTGGTACGGAACCCTCCTTCAGCTTGTTCCGACTCCTAAGCGTTCAAAACTCGATATAACTCCCCAAGTTCAGGAGATCTCTGAGACCTGTAAAAAGATCTGCCAGCAACAGCTCTACCAGTCATGGTGGGCCCTTGGTGAGAGCCTTGAGAAGGAGCTTGAGCCAAAGCTCGACAAGCTTGAGGACGCTTGCCGCAGAGCAGCGCGTGATATGCAGCCAGCTGCTCCAGCGATGTAATTCCAGGCGGTCCCCACCGGGACCGCGTTCAGTTGAGATAAGGTTTCATGGTGGTGGGCGAGCATGGCTCGTCCGCGACCATGCATGCTGACCTATACTCCCTTATATAAGGTGGTTAACTTATTGTTTCGTTTATCCCCATATGGTCGCCGCCCCCATTTCATGCGGTAGGAGACCCTAATAGTCCAGCGTTCTATTCTCGCAGCCCCCGCCCCAAATATCTTTGAGGCTTCTGAGCACATCCTTGCATCGTAACATCTGCTTCCCAAAGGAAGGGTAAGGATATTGTACGATGACTGTATCAGATGGAACAAACATGGCGGTGACCACGAGCGACACGAGAGACGTGCCGTTGCGAGTTGGTTTGCTTTCGCCGTGGAATCAGGCATGCGGTCTTGCGACCTATGCTAAATTCCTTGTTCCTCATCTTACATCCCACGTTGTTGCAGTATTCGCTGAGACAGATTGTGAGGTCACAGGAAGCGACGAGCCGATAGTGCGTCGGTGCTGGAAGCGAGTCACCACCGGTGAGGGCGCCGATGATTATTCTCGGCTTGAGGTTGAGATTGAGAAGTCGAACCTCGACATCCTCTACATTAATTGCCACACCAACTTCTTCGTTCAGCCTACCTTCTCCCTCTTCGTACGTCGTGTTCAAAGTCGAGGGGTAAAGGTAGTAGTTCACGTACATCAACTCTTCACCACCCGAGAGGAACATCGTGCGCTCCTCTCGATCGCTGATCGAGTTCTCGTTCACTCACCAGAGAATCGGCTTGAAGCTATAGCAAATGGAGCTCGACCGGAACGAGTCGCTGTTGTTGCTCATGGTGTTGAAATTCGTAATGACCTCTCAGCTGAGTCGCGAGAGTCCTTGCGTGTAAAGCTGGGGCTGACTCGGCAGGGTCCGCTTATTACGAGCTTCGGATTTATCCAGCCGCACAAGGGAATGGAGGCCGTCATCGAAGCTGTAGCTCACCTTCAATCGAAGGGGATACCAGCACGCGGGCTCATAGTCGGGCAGTCTCGCACAGATCAGAAGAGCAGCGCTCACTATCTGAAAGCGCTCAAAGACTTCGTCCAAGCACACAAGCTCGAAGATTGTATGTCCTTTGTGTCTGAGTACGTCAGTGATCGGGAAGTTGGCGAGTACCTCGCAGCCTCCGATATCGTCGTGATGAACTATCATTCTGACTACTATGAGGCTTCAGGTGCCTGCTCCCTTGCGATCGGAACAGGTGCTGTGGTGATGGCATCCATCTCGCCAAGCATGATGTCATTCGGTGACGCTGTATGGCACATCACAGGTGGTTATCCTCCTGGCGTTTCGGCCGAATTGCTGATTAGGAACCCTGAGTTGTGCGAGCAGGTTCGCCTCAACGCACGTGCATTTGCACAGCGCAACGCTTGGCCAGTGACGGCTCAAAAAATTCAAGAGTCGTATTCAGTCCTGTTCTCCTCGATTGAGGAGCGTCCAACGTATTGACCTCCCGCCCAGGTAGAAGAGGTGGTGCAGCCAGAGATCGCCGTGAAGACGGAGGTACCACAACGTCGCGCAGGGTTGCGGGTCCTCATGCAGAATCGTCAGGACTCGTTTATTCACCGAGGCGGTGACACGATTGTACTCGAGAAGCTTAGCCAGGGACTTGCATCCCGTGGAGTAGATGTAACGGTTGATGTCGCTCATACCGAAGATCCCTCGCAGTACGATCTCGTTCACCTCTTCAATTTTGCTACCGTTGAGTTGACCACAGATCTGGGGAGAAAAGCGCATGAGTGTGGGGTTCCGTTTGTTGTCACAACCCTCTACGAGGATCTTCCTACATTCCACCATCAATCACACGCTGTAGCGATAAACCTGATGCGGTATGTGGCGCAGGGGCAGGATCGTGGGTGGCTCAAGGAGCACTCGATTGACCCAGCACACGTTCTTCCTGCAGAGCGTTTTGGGTGTGACTGGCTTGCTGACAATGCGGCCGCACTATTCCCGAATGGCTCCGGTGAGTCAGCCGCGATCAAGAGAGATTTTCCGTTAGTAGAGCGAGTTGTAGAAGTTCCGCTTGGCCATGAGATTGGCGTTATGGTCGGTCCTGAACTATTCGAGCGTGAGTATGGAGTCAAAGACTTCGTGCTGTGCGTCGGTAGGATCGAGACCCGGAAAAATCAGTTGATGTTACTCAAGGCTCTCGAGGATTCAGACCTCACGGTCGTTCTCGCGGGCGGAGGTTTCTCATATCAGCCTGAGTACGAGGCAGCTGTGAAGGCGTTTAAGCGTAAGGGGCGCACGATCGTTCTCGGTCGGTTGAGCCCTGAGATGTTGTCGTCCGCTTATTCGGCAAGTCGTATTCATGTGCTTCCAAGTTGGTATGAGCTCCCAGGCTTGGTGTCTTTAGAGGCAGCAGCGCATGGAAAGAATATTGTTGTGACAAGGACGGGCACGTCGGCAGATTACCTTGGTGATCACGCCTTCTACTGCCAGCCTTGGGACCCTGATTCGATTAGTGCGGCCATTCAGGCCGCATTCTATGCGCCCGTTAAGGAGGGGCTTGTAGAGATGGCCAAGAGTTATACGTGGGACAATGCAGTAGATAAGACCGTTTCGGCATATGAGGGAGTTGTAAAGGGAACTTCGGCCGCGGTCGATGCCCCACAAGCTACACCAGTTGGAGGATGCTACGACATGAGCGTTGATGCAAAACAATTAGAGAACCTCATCGAACAAGGTGAGATCGCCGCGCGAGATGGTAATTACGATCTCGCAGAGAATATACTACGACAGGCTGAGGTGGCGGACGCCACTTCGACTCGGGTCCTCAAAGCCCGTGGCGCTGTCTGTTTGGCACAGGGCCGAATCGGGGAAGCCATAAACTTCTTCGAGCGCGCGCTCATGATCACGCCACATGACCCGAATCTCCTTACGGGCATGGGGATGTGCGTGGCGGTGACAGGTCAGCCTGTTGAGGCTATGCCGGTATTCGAGCGAGTCCTCGCTCAGAGCCCGGACCACCTCGTCGCCCTTCATCAGCTCCTTGAGTGCTCGTATCAGGTCGGCGCCTTTAGCCGTGCTGAGACCGCTCTTCGACGATACCTTTCAATCAAACCCCAGGACGCAGCGATTCGGTTCTGTCTCGCGGGCGTGCTGTACAAGCAAGGGATGTGGTCTGCAGCAAATGGCGAGCTCTCTCGGGTGATCGCCGAGCGACCTGATCATGAGGCAGCGAAGGAGCTTCAGCAGATGATAGCTCAGCAGTTGAATCCGTCGCCAACTCAGCAGCCGGTTCAGCAGCCAGTGTCGCAGCCAGTACCGCAGCCGGTGACAACACCGACAACATCGGCGGCCGTTGAGGCCTCCATGAAGGATGCTGCTCGTTCTAATGAGCGCAGCACGGGACTCGCAGCTGAGTACTTCCAGCATCGTGACGAGCAGGCCGCAGATACCGTGAGCTATGCTGAGGGTAAGATGGAAGAGGCTGAGGGTCTTCGACGTGAGGGGAAGGTTGGGGAGGCTCGTGAGGCTCTCGACAAAGTGCGACGACTACCATCCCTGACTGACTCTCAACGAGAGCGCTTTAACTGCATCGAAGCCGAGTTCTATGTTATGGACAGCGACCTTGAGCTTGCCGATGAGATGTATAACCGGGTGCTCTCAACCAATCCTCGAAATATTCGGGCCTTGTGCGGAAAGGGTGCCCTTGCCGCCGAGCGCCAGGAGTGGGTTGTCGCTCAGGAGTACTTCGACAAGGCTGTGACGATTGATCCTAAGTACGACGTTGCTCTTGCAGGACTCGGTTTGTGCGCGATGGTGAATAACAAGGAAGAGAAGGCTTTCGAGCTCTTTACCAAAGCGGTTGCCTCAAATCCTGAGAATAGGAGAGCTCTCCTCGGTGTTCTTCAGCTCGGCTATCCGATGAAGAAGTACACAGAGATTGAGAAGGCGATCAACTCATATCTTGAGCTTCATCCCGCTAATATCGAGATGTTGTACTCATTCGCCGGAATCCTCTTTGCCCAAGGTAAGGTGGAGCAGGCGAAGAGTGAGGTCGAAAAGATCCTCATCTTCGAGCCGCAGCATGCACGAGCTCTTGAGCTTCGGGACCTGCTTCGGGGTGGAGTGCCAGCCCAGACTAACGTTCGTCAGTAGTAGCTCTAGACCCCGACCTCACGGTCGAGGGTACGCGGCGAGTTCCTGATGGTGCCATGAGAGTGGCTCCAACACCCGTGGTGTTTCATCAGGTCTTGATTGTCAGGAGTCTTAACTGTCGGGTTATGACTGGAAGCGCTGCGACCTGAAATGGGCGTTTCTGGCGAAGAAGCTCCTCAACGTCGGCCATAGTGGACCGAATCGCTTCATAGCTGGGCGACTGGCTGATCGCTTTTGTGACTGACTCAGGAGAATTGCACCCCTGAGACACAATCTGCCCAGTAATACGTGAGATGCCTCTCCTGATTTCTTGATAGGATCCAGCTATCAGCTCTTGTTCCCATTTGCTCGTAGCCTCAAGCGAGCTCTCAAGTTTAAACAATTCATTGATTCGAAGCTCCTCTAAAACCTGTGAGTAGGTGGTTGCGACCACCTTCACGTCACACGAGAACTCGCGGGCAGCCCACAACATTTCAAGGAGAGGGAGAATTCGTCGATAGAGGGCGAAGATGTGAGCGGTCGCCGCATCGGCGTTGAAGGTGCGGTACTCGGCCACCCTTCGCTCGTATCGCTGAAACTCTTTGCCGGTGAATACCAGGGAGCTGTGAGAGGAGAGTGTCTTAAATTGATCCGCGTAGAGGGCGACGATCTCCTGAAGGGAGTGAGTACTTCCGTGGGTGGCGAGGAGCCAGTTGGCTGCCTCTCGCACCGTGCTCCCCATCGCGAGCCACAATGTCGTAAAGTTGGAGCAGGAGCTTGAGGTGTCGAGCGATCGTAGGCTGTTTCGTAGCTCTGCTCCACCTAGAATTGTATCCGCTGCAAGGATGCACTTCATCGCAGTCGAGACCTTTGTGGTGTTCATGGTCACCAGGGAGTGAATAAACGAGATGCCAACGACCGGCGTGATAGAGCTGATGATCTCGCTGGCGATAATGTCACCGCGCAAGGGATGCGAAAGCACCTCAGCTGAGAATCTGGTACGAACTTGGTGAGGGAAGTACTCAAGGAGATACCTCTCAAGGCTTCGATCCTTGCAAAGGTTCGACGAGCGAAGCCCCTCTTTGACCCACATCTTGACGGCCGCGCTACAGATAGCGAGCTCAGGGCGGGTCAGACCAACCTTCGAGGTGGAGCGTTCATCGATTTCCGACTCATCGGGTAATCCGTCGCGACCACGATCGAGAAAGCCGAGCCGATGCATATCACGGATGAGGTAACGGTACTGCTCCATCGTGGTGCTTGAGCGTATCTGGGACACTGAGAGCATGAGCGCTTGGTCCCGGTTGTGCTGGAGAACGGATTCAACCACATCTGGAGCGATCTCTTTGAGGAGAGCATTTCGGTCCTCAAGAGAGATGGAACCCGTCCGAACGAGGGGCGAGAAGAGGAGCTTAAGATTTACCTCATGGTCGGAGAGGTCAACACCTCCTGAGTTATCAATCGCGTCCGTATTAATCCTTCCCCCTTTAAGAGAGACCTCTACGCGGGCTTTTTGGGTAAATCCTAAGTTGCCACCCTCGCCGACGACTCGCGCACGCAGTTGGTCCGCGTTGATCCGAACCCCATCGTTGGTGCCATCGTTCACATCGGCGTGCGACTCACTCGCTGCTTTGACATACGTCCCGATGCCACCATTCCACATCAGGTCAACCTGAGCCTTCAAGATCAGGGAGATTAGCTGTTCGCCGTCGACGATATTCGGAGTCTCATCAGGGATGGAGAGGGCGTTTCGAATCTCTGGGTTCAGCTGAATCTCTTTGTCGAAGCGGTTAAATATTCCGCCTCCCTTTGAGATCGCTTCGGCCTTAAAGTCGGACCACTGGGAGCGTGGAGTGGTAAAGAGGCGCGTGCGCTCCTCGTAGGTAGTCGCCAGGTTCGGGGTCGGATCGATGAAGATGTGTTTGTGATTGAATGCGGCGATGAGCGCCATATTCCTACTCAGTAAGAGCCCGTTTCCAAAAACGTCTCCCGACATATCGCCGAGTCCTACAACCGTGAAGGGTTGGTCGGTATAATTAATTCCAAGATCTCTGAAGTGTCGTTGCACGCACTCCCATCCCCCTTTCGCGGTGATTCCGTACTTTTTATGGTCATACCCTGCAGAGCCGCCCGATGCGAATGCGTCTCCGAGCCAGAAATTAAAATCCTTCTGCGCTATGGAGTTAGCCACATCGCTGAACGTTGCTGTGCCTTTATCAGCTGCCACCACGAAATACGGATCAGGCTCGTCGTAAATCACCATGTCCTTCGGATGGACGACCGTCTCGCCCACTTTGTTGTCGGCAAGCGTCAGGAGCGCTGTGATGTATTCGCGATAGCCAGTCTCTACTCCTTTGAGCATCTGATCGCCCTGTCGGGGAAGATTCTTGACGATGAAGCCACCCTTGGCACCGCTCGGGACGATGATGACGTTCTTCACCTTTTGCGTCTTCATGAGCCCGAGAACTTCTGACCTATAATCGTCGAGTCTTTCGCTCCATCGAATGCCACCTCTGGCTACGCGTGCGCTTCGCAGGTGAGTTCCCTCGATCCTCGATGAGAACACAAAGATCTCGAAGAGGGGGCGGGGGTGGGGGCCATGAACTCTATCTTTTGGGAGCGAAGCTTGAGGGCAAGGGCGACAGGATTCGCAAAAAAATTGGTGCGTACAGTGTTCTTTACCAGTGCGAGAAGAGCACGCAGAACCCGGTCTTGAGTGATGTCGCGAACATCTCTGAGCGCCTCAAGAAGAACGGCTTCTTCAAGAGAGGACCTACGGGACCGCTCTTCAAGGGAGAGGTCGTGTGCTGGGTTAAACATCCAGTCGAATATCCGACAGAGTTGAAGTGCCACTGGCGGAGAGCCGGCGAGAGCCTCCCACATGGTGCGTTTGGTCGATACCTTTTGAATCTGCCAGAGGTGGGCGCAGTAGCATCGTAAGAGGGATATCTGTTGAATGTCGACCGGAACCTTTCGAAGAAGGGCATTGAGCGGGTCGTTTGGCGCGTTGCCATCGAGGACCTTTGAGAGTCCCGGAGCTACTGCTGTATTGAAGTTCGCCGGCAACAGAGGCTCTCCATCGTAGGGACGAATCGTGAGCTTCAACAAATACGTGGTGCCCAATGGCCCGAGGCACTCGTACGAGTAGGCGCTTAAAACTTCCACCCCAACATTTTCAAGGATCGGAGTAGCAAGGCTGATCGAAATCTCCTTGTTTGCAGAGAAGATGGTGAGGAGGGGAGAAGACCCAAGCGCTTCGGGCGAGAAGAGCGACACAACGCTCGGATTCTCTTTACTGAGTGACGCCAACGCTTGCAGATCGTGAACGGCTTCGGCGGTATCAGTGGCAGCTTTGTAGTCGTTTGGAAACACACCGTCGATAGGAAATGAGAGATCCAGTGATTGAGATGCGTCCCGTAGCTTTTCATCCCACGGCATCGTTGCTGAGATGATACGTTCTGTGAGCGAGCTTGGAATCGACTCACATTTTGCACCGTGTGGCAGCGGGGTGCTCAAGTAGAGCCTGAATTGACGTCGCTTGCTTGAGTCGATGTGGACCTCGCTTGACCACGGTTCTGCCTTGAAGGCTTCTTCGAGGATGTTTTGAACTACGGCTTGGGTAGCCGCGCTGTATCGTTCTGGCGGAAGCACTACTGCGGTGAAAGCTCGACGCCCGATCTCGTCGATGGTCGTCAGCGTTCGAGTCTCTTCTTGGCTAAACACGCCGAGGGCGAGATTTGCGAGTGCTATGAGGTTTGAGGCGGGAGTGGCGAGAGCCTCGTCAGTGGGCATGTTGTCGATTACTTCGACGATGTACTTGTAGTCGTGAGAGTTGGGGATTGCACCCTCGTGAGCGATGATTGAATCAACCTTCCTCCTGAGGATCGGAATATCGTGGGCTTCATGCGCCCACGCTTTTGATGTGAGGTACCCGACAAATGATGAGAATGCGGGGTTCGATTTCTGCGGTTGAACGAGGATGTGAACTAGGGTGGCGTGACGGTGTATGCGAGAGGAGAGTCGTAGCTTTCGAATTGAGAAGTTCAGACCACCCTTTGTCAGGGTTGTGACATCCTCGCGCACTTCAGAGCGAAGCTCCGCCGTATAGGCGTTCTCCGCGCTCCAAACACCGAGCAGTGATGCCCCGTCAAGTCCGCGCTCTAGCGAGCCTGTGCCGGCAGCGATAAAGAAGAAGCATCCGTCGTTGAGCCACGCGAGGAATTGCGAGACCTCCTCAGCCGAGAATTCTCCGGAATTGCTGAGTAACGGAGTCGTGGGTAGCTTATGGATCGTCGTTGAGACGAGCGCCTTCATGGCTCCGAAATCTTTACCTACACGCGTGAGGTTGTGCAGCATCTCACGCAGTCGAGGGAGGAGCGCGTGAGCTCTTTCGAATGACCCCTCTGCAATTCGGATGAATGATACCGCGACCGGCTCACCTTTGTGGAGAAATATAGGGTGGAGAAAGGAATCAACTTTCACATCAGCGTCGGAGAGGGTCTCTGCAATTGAGCTGATGATGAAGGGATGATCATCGAGAGCCAGAAAAAGATCGCCACCATCATCGAGCTGAGTGAGGTTGAGAGCGATTCGGTCTGGCTCGCGCGAGAGCGATGAGATTGCGGAGAGGGTTCCTGTAACGATTCGTGCCGCCTGCTCCGGAGTTTGTGTTCGGATAAATTCCTTGGTCGAGCGGGCAAAAAGGGAATTCAAGAGGGTTGTGATGGAGACCTTCTCTCCTGCATGAAGAGCGTCGGTGAGATTGTTCAGAGTCGAAGTCTCAGTTGGGGTGAGGAGAGCCGAGACCTGGTCGACAAAGCTATTCGCAAAGGCTTGGACTGAGTGACCGTTCATGTCGTAACTTTTCGCCGGTACAAAAGGCGATTCGCTTCCCAGCTACCGTGAAGGCCTGGTCTTTTGAGTATACGCCCGCACCCCGGGGAGGGCACACAGTTTACTTGTGCTCCCTCAGAGGTAGTTGCTGCCAAGCATTCAAACCCATAGAAAACAGTCACTTAGCTTGTTTTAGTCATTAAAGCTCTGGTTCCGGCACGTCCCTCTGAGGCGCGTACGCTCGGACCCCATACATTCGGCTGGGTGGTTTAGCACCGGATCGTTCAGCTACCCATCGGGTAACCGATAATTCCTGTGCAGGCAGGATGGAGCATCACATTGGGCTTCCATGTAATCGGTCGGCTGGGTTGTTCCCCGCTCGCTCATGTTACAGGACACCCTTTAGGAAAATTAGGACACAGAGGGTGGCTCGGGTTGCATTCCCGTCCTCACCCTGTGAGACAGTGAGGTTGTACCATGGGCGATTATGACAATGACCCATCTGCCTCTCGACATGCGTCTGCGTTCAAGAGGCTTTCCTCTCGAAAAGCAGGAATATCGAGGTCAGAACCACAAAGTAAGAGGTCCTCGCTAGGGTCTGCGAGGTGCAGCATCTTTAAACAAGTCCAGATCTCCACGACCGCTCCGCGGGCGGGTGAAGGGGATCCTCGCTTGTTCGGCTTACACGGCGCCGTCGAGGACAATAAGAACTCAACGGTTACCTTGTTCGCTCTCTCCGATGCATCGCGGGAGGTCCGAGACGCCATAGTTGGCGCTTCGGCAGCGTCGGTGAAAGAGGTCGAGGCCGCCGTCAGGCTTGCAGAAGAGCTGAAACAGCGCATTGTTGATAACGACCAGGCGGCTACTGAGGCACAGGCTGAGAAGCTGAGCGTCTCTACCGTTGAACGCCTCCTGAGGTCCTAAACAACCTGTTGATACACGCCCTCGGCCTACCAGTGTGGGTCGGGGGCTTTTTTTGTCCAATCGGTCGCGCTCCAATCGTAACTACCTAATGTTTCGTGCCCGCACCCAGCTGGTCCAGCGGCGCAACCCTCACCCCACGGACTCCCGCGCCCCCTCCGGTTAAACCTCGCTCCAAAGTTTGTTCCCGCCCCCTGGATGTGGTACTCCTGCCAAACCTTTTGTCAGCCGATCTCGGGGTCATTTTTCAGCTATGGTCGCATTTCGTTTCAAACACGTTTGTCTAGAGTCCTACGCCATAACAGTTCCGCCAACTGAGGTAACCTCAGCGGAGGTCGAGGACAAGCTCGCCGGCGTCTATCAGCAGCTTGGCATTCCGTTCGGCACCCTAGAGCGACTCACGGGAATCGCATCGCGCAGACTCTGGGACGCGAGTGAGCGTCCGAGTGGTTTGGGTACCGAGGTTGTTCGACAAGCGATCGATAACTCAGGTCTTGCCGATAAAGATATTCGAGCGCTCTTCAGTTGCTCAGTAACTCGCGACTACTTTGAGCCAGCGACTGGATGCCTC
>JALRCK010000269.1 GCA_023262305.1 Deltaproteobacteria bacterium | reverse complement strand
GCCCCCGGCGTTTGAGCTTGAGACGAATCCTAATATCTACTACTCCTATTCTAGTGAGCTCTCTGCCGAGGAAAATCAAGCCGCGTATTCAAGCGCGCAGAAGCAGCTTGCCCTTGTGTTCGCAGCGCGATTCAACGCGCTCTTCAATCTCTCCGTGAAATACCTGATCTCGGACAAACCGTTCTCAGACTTCCAGTACCCGAGCATGGCTACCGGAAATCTATCGATCGACAAGTACTTTGCGAATGACTCCTATCAGACCATCTACAACGCAACGATCCCGTCATCGAAGATGGCAAGCACTTCAACGAATGGGCAAAGCTTTCCGGCGATAACCGGGAACTCAGAAGGATACATCTTCTACATGGAGTCGGGGCTCAATCAGTTCACCTCGTGTCAGACCGCATTTATCCAGGGGCAGCCGCTCTCTGCGTCTAATTGTCCCTCGCTCTACGGTTCTTACTACGCCGCAAACCAGACGGGCGACTACGATGGGCAGAACCTTCAGGTGTGGGTGATGAATCCGAGTGGACCTCAGCCGATGTTAACGGAGTTGACGAACCTCTCGACACGCTGCAGCGAAGGGGCGATGACGAATCAGATATGGCAGGTAGCGACTGTCTTTGACGCGAGCGGGAAGAGCGCCGGATTCTCGTGTCCCTCAGGCTCGCTTATCCCCGTGAGCACCGCGTCCTACTCTCCAGACTGGAACTATTCGGCTGATGGTAATGATCCCCATAACTATTTCTATTGGAATTCCTCGAACCTCACCATTACAAATGCGACTGGTAACAAATTGTCGTACAGTAATGGCAGTTTCAACATCGAGACTGCGCGTGTATCTAACGGCACGCAGTTTTTCGTGTACTTGACCACGAGTGATAATTCTTACCAAGGCGCCGTGATCATGGAGATGTACTTCACCGATTCTTTTAATGATTTTGTAGCGACCTTCCCGATTTACTGCCCCACGGAAGATCCGCTGTGTGCGCCGTACCAGTCGGGGGTCTGCTTAGGCGGGAGGTACATCTCCTTCGTGAAAGCAAACTCGAACACCGCTACTATCGTTGATAACGGCTCGTGTTAGGGGCTCGTTGCGCCGAATAGAGGAGTTTGTTGATTGATTGGTCGTGTGCTGTCCGTATGTTCGGCATATAGGTCGATTCATTCAAAAGATAGCTTAGAGTTCTATCTATCAGGCTGATTCAGTCTATACCGAATAGGTAAGATCACCTTGCGGGGGCGCTGTGCAATGCGCGCTCTCCTCATCTGTAAGAAAAATTTGCTTAGTGATCGCCTCAAAAATACCCTTAAAAGCACCACTGGCTCGATCGTACCGTGAGAGCATGTAAGGGCAACGCAGAGCTGTGCATCTTTATCAGCCAGCCGAGAGCGTGTCCGTATGGCAGACAGTTTTGTTATGACAGAGATAAGCGACGGCAAACAGCAACGTATATTCTGGAAGCCTGAAGAGCGGAGAGCCCTCATAGAGAAGGGGGCTCAGTTGCTCAATGAGAGGCCATCCTTATCGCCTGTGGAGATCGTCAGGCATGCGATGAATGTACTTCCGGAAGCACGCCGTAGACATGTCATCTCACTGCAAGCCTTTCAACGAGAGTTTGCAGCTATGCGGAAGCTGGCGGAGATGGGACCCATACATACGACCCAGGAGTCTGAGCACCCGTCCAACCCAGTAACGCCTCCTGCGTCTGATGTGTCGAGCATCCCAGAGGTACAGGCAAAGCCCTCACCAGCCCCCGGACAAGAGCTCTCGATCGGAAGCAGAGCGATTGCAGAGGCTTTGGACTTTTTCGTTGGGCACGTGAAGGAGCAGCTCGCTGCTACCGCAGTGCCGACTCGCGAGCCGATCGAACCTTCCGATCTCACCGTGATCCGCAGCGAGTTGCAGGCGGTGAGCGATCGAGTCAGCAAAATGGAAGCGATACTTGTGCTTATGGCCAAGGAGTTCGGCGTATCCCTTCCAGCCGACCTCGGGGCTCTCCCGCAGTCGAGCCTTCCCTCCACTACGGCGGCCGAGCCTTCGCCCGCTACTAAACGGGGACAAGCTCGGTGTGGTGAGCCATCTCCAGAAGTTCGCAGCAAGATCTCCATCCTCATTATTGGCGCCAAGGGACAGCAGGCTCAGCACCTTAAACATGAGTTTTTGAATGATCGTGTCGAATTAAAATTCGCAGAGGCTGGGAGTGGTAAGTCCCTCCGGGCAGCAGCAAACAATATCATCATCTGGGGTGACTTTATTTCACACCGCGATACGAACGCGAATCCCAATGCCACCATTGTGAAAGGGGGACTCTCTTCGTTGAAGAGCGCCATACGAGAGATGGTACAGGCGCAGGAATCTGGCAAGTAGTCTAAGGCTCACTCTTGATTGATTCGTCCCTCAAAAATGCCATGCCTCATGACCGCACCTTGTTAAAGTACCGCGTAACAGTGTGGCTCTTTGATGCATGAATGCGGAGCCTGTTCCGCGTTGATGAGTCTCTGTGCAGCTACGGCATCGCCACCGGGCCAGCCATCTCTTTATTGGTAGTGTAGTAGATCTTGAGGTCAGCCTCGTCCTTCCATCGTGTGTAGTAGATCTTCATGTCGGCGTCCTTCGCGTATCCTGTGAAGTACCATACGCCTGGCTGCTGCGCCTCGGATTTCACCGAGGTGATGTGCACTACCATGTTAGCTTCGCCACGCCAGTTCGTGATGTAGACCTTTTTGTCGGCACTTGATTTCCAAGAGGTCACAAAGACCTTTTCGCCATGAGCGTCAGTCGCCGCAAGGGAGGTGATAGTGAGTAGAGTAATGAGCCAGAGATGTCGCACCCCCCAACTATACGAGGCTGGACGGTGTTATGCCACTGGTGAAGTCTTGGGGCCTGTCACTATGGCAGGGGGGAGAGACCCTCAAGCTGAGTCGCTCGGTTATACCACCACCGAGTTTTTTTCATCCTTCGTAACTGTGACCCCGCGCAGGACCACCGCGTGTGAAATCTGATGTCCAGATTCGATAACCGCATTTCGTTCAATGTATACGAATGGTCCGACCGTTGTGTTCGCTTTAAGCACAACCCCCTCTTCGATCAGAACAGGCGCATGAATGACCGCCGATGGGTGGATCGTCACGGACGGGTGTATCTGCCGGTCAGGCATCAGCTCTTTGAGGAACCGCTCGTTGAGAGCGAGAAGGTCACGTTGATCGGTGAGGTCAAAACGGTTTGAGGCACGCACCGCGCGCACGATCCTGCCTGTTCGGATGTATTCGCGAAAGATCTCCGGAAGCTCATACTCTCCTCGAGGTGAGGGACTAAGGCGCGCAAGATCGGAGAAGATATCCTTAGTTAGCACGTAGAGTGGAAGGGAGGAGAGGTTTGACATCCGCTCGCTCTCTTTAGGTTTTTCGACAAAATCGATTACTCGGTCGTCGTGAACCGCCACAACGGAACGAGCGCCAAGCGAGAGACTCGGATCAACTTCGATAATGCTGAGCGTTGCGATAGAATCAGGAGCATGGCGAGCGACCAGCTCTTTGATGTCAGCGGATGGGATGAGGCTATCGCAGGCGCACACGATGAATCGCTCGGGCGCGAGATTGGCCGCGACCTTGAGTGCATCCCCACTACCGAGAGGCTTCTCTTGCACCAAGAGGTTAGTCCCAGGGATAGTGCTGCAGTATGTTCGCAACTCTGAGTCATGGGGCGCTCCAATCACGATAAAGCGGGAGAGCCCGGCGTTTCTCAGGGCGTCGATAACTCGACCGATAATCGGCTTTCCCGCGATCGGTGCCATCGCCTTTGAGCGGGTCGCGGTAACCTCTTTTAATCGAGAACCACGCCCCGCGGCGAGGATGAGAGCGGTATCGATCATGAGAGCACCTCACGCGTGACTGAATCGGTCGATTCGCATAGGTGGATGGAGTAGTTATTGATGAGTTCAGGGTGTCGCGCTGTGTAGGCGCGGTGGAGAGACTCGGTCACTGAGTCGCGCTTTCGAGAGTCGATAAAAGCGAGCGCACATCCCTGAAAGCCGCCGCCGCAGAAACGGGTTCCGAGGACCCCTGGTATCTGCGCCATAATCTCATAGAGCGCTATGAGGGCGGGGCTCCCACTCTCGTAGTTGACGATTGAGCTCTCGCCAGATGCAGTTATGAGCTTGCTAAAGCTCTCTATCTCTCCACGCTTCCACAACTCCATCCCTAGACGCACGCGCGCGCGCTCCGAGAAGAAATGGGTAGCGCGACGACGCAAAGGAGTATCCAACTGTGAGCCAAACTCAAGGAATACCTCCTCATCAACGTCTC
>JALRCK010000268.1 GCA_023262305.1 Deltaproteobacteria bacterium | reverse complement strand
ACAGATATAGTGTCTCTGGAGGAGTACCTGATGTTGCGGTTTGGTCGACCGCGCGGGGCTCAAGCTAGGGCTCCCAGGTATTCGGAAACGGCGGACCTTGAAGTAGAAGTAGCTGAGTAACGCACAGTGGTGCATCGTATACGGGGTGCATCGTATATGGGGGAGGTGTAGGGGTCGGTATACGAGAGTGCGGGAGGGGGGACTTGAACCCCCAAACCTTGCGGCACCAGATCCTAAGTCTGGCGTGTCTGCCAATTCCACCACCCCCGCATGAGGGTCAACTAACTGTTCCAAGGATAGCGCGCGATAGCCCGGATTGCATCCGATTCCACCATACCTTTGCAAGAGGTTGCTATCCTAGTGATTTTACGAGGTTTATATGGACTGCTCCGCAGTACTCGACAACCTCTGCTCGGCGTCAGTCCTGTGGTCCGGCAAGAGCACCTGTCGGATTCGATGGGTTTCCGACGGGATAAGAGAGTGGGTGCCCACCCTGCTTTTCCTTGTGCCTTGGCTTTATAAACCGGCGGGGAGCATATATAATCGGGCGCCTCGTTGCAATAATGCCTGCGGTCGCGATGAGTTACCGCTGATAGTTTTTAGCGAGACACATAACAGCATAGAAGCGCGATCGTTCCGGTCGGCGGCGTTTGGCCGCGCAGAGAGTACCCGGTTGCCGTGCCAGTGAAGAGCGGAGTTTAAAATGGATTTTCAGTCCTCAGTTGTAGACATTGATGAAGTAACGAAACAGATCTCTGTAACCGTACCGAAGGAGCGCGTAGCAAAAGAGTATGAAACGTCAGTAGTGAGCGTCAGCAGGACTGCTAAGCTCAACGGCTTCCGTCCAGGAAAGGTTCCTCGCCACATGGTTGAGCGCCTTATGGGAGATCGCATCAGATACGACGTGGCTAATCGATTGATAAATGAGTCCCTGCGGGGTGCATTCGAGCAGCATAAGCTTGAAGTAGTTGGTGAGCCTGAGGTTGACCTCAAGGAGATGGAGCCAGCTAAAGCCCTTGAGTTTACGGCGAAGGTTGCTCTCTATCCGCAGCCAACGATCTCAAATTACCTAAACCGTAAGGTTGAAGTGGTTAAGAAGTCCGTCGGGGATAAAGAGGTTACTGAGTCCCTTGAACGGCTTCGAGAAGCGAAGGCAGAGCTCAAACCGATCGAAGAGCGAAAGGTAGCGGAGAAGGGTGATGTGGTTGCTCTGTCCGTTGCGGTTCAGGCAGAGGGTGGCGAATTCTCTCGACCAGAGCCGTTCGTTGATGAGCTCGGAGCCGGCAAGCTTCCTAAGGACGTTGAAGCTCAGATCGTTGGTATGACCGTCAATGATTCAAAAGATATTACGTCTGTAGCGTCTGACGATCACGCCAATCCAGAGATGCGTGGCAAGAACCTTGTGTATAAGGTTACTTTGCACGGACTCTTCACCAAAAACATGCCGGAGATAACAGACGACCTTGTGAAGTCGTTAGGTTTCGGCGTTGAGACAGTTGACGGTCTTAAGACCAAGATTAAGGAGCAGCTCTCTCAGCAGGCTGAGGAGGACATGAAGAACGAGGCGCAGGGAGCTCTCTTGGACCTCCTTGTTAAGGAGAACTCATTCAAAGTTCCACAGATTCTCGTTGATGAGGAGATTCGCGGGATCGTCGCTCGTTACGGCTTTGCGGGAAGGGATGTTAATCCTCAGACGATCGACATTACCCCATTTCGGGCTCAATTTGAGGAGTTTGCACTCAATCGAATTCGGGGCGCCATAATCATCGACCGCGTTGGGTCGACTGAAGAGGTAAAGGTTGAAGAGGCAGATCGCGACAAGATGATACAGCGCATCGCCGAACAGAACGGATCCACCGTTGAGGCGACACGGAAGACCCTTCTTGATAAGAGCCGGATCATGTCGTTCCTGCTTGAGGTTCGACGTACCAAGATCCTTGAGCACCTCATGTCCAAGACCACCGTGGACTATGTGGATGCTGCCAAGGCAGAAAAATCCGAAAAGAAGTCTAAGTAATACCGATAGGATCGCAGGCTGGCGGATGAGGTTCGCCAGCCTTCAGACCTGATCTGCGGGCGTGTATTTTCTATGCGACGTATGTTCACGGAGCATGTATAACCCTACCAAGAAGCGGGCATTCGGGGGGTGCGACATCGCTGGTGATGAGTAGACTTAGGTCTTTTTACTCAGAGCCGTCCATGCTAAGTTTCCCCCGTCTAGTAAGCCGCAATCTCAAGGGTTTTCTTCCATGGCGTATCTTCCATTTGTAATCGAGCAGACAGGACGCGGCGAGCGTTCCTATGACATCTATAGTCGCCTTCTCAAGGAGCGAATCATATTCCTGGGCACAGAGGTTAACGACATGGTCGCTAATCTCATCATCGCTCAGCTTCTCTTCCTCGAGAGCGAGGATCCCGAGAAAGACATCTTCCTCTACATCAACAGCCCAGGTGGAGTTGTAACCGCGGGCATGGCGATCTACGACACCATGCAGTACATCCGTCCTGATGTGTGCACCGTATGTGTCGGGCAGGCGGCTAGCATGGGAGCTGTGCTCCTTGCTGGTGGAGCGAAGGGGAAGCGAGCAGCGCTTCCGCACTCACGAATCATGATTCACCAACCGCTCGGTGGCTTCAGTGGTCAGGCTTCGGACGTGGAGATTCATGCGAAAGAGATGCTTCGTATCAAGCAAGAGCTGACCGAACTCTTGGCGCACCATACGGGACGACCCATGAAGCAGGTTGCGGAGGATAGCGATCGAGATTTCTTCATGACCTCGATTCAGGCCAAAGAATATGGGCTTATCGATGATGTTTTCGAGAAGCGAGTCGTGGAATCAAAGAAGGACTAACCTTTCAACGGTGAGGAGGTCTCATGAGCAAGGCAGGAGATAAAGGACGTCACACGCTCGTGTGCTCGTTTTGCAGTCGCTCTCAAGAAGAGGTGCGTAAGCTCATAGCGGGGCCGTCTGTCTATATCTGTGATGAGTGCATCGACCTTTGCAACGATATCATTGCCGAGGAGGTTGAGACCGAAACGGTTCTGCCTTCGCAGTCCAAGGTGCCAAAGCCTAAGGATATCAAGAGCTTTCTTGACCAGTATGTAGTCGGACAAGATTTTGCTAAACGAGCTCTCTCCGTTGCTGTCCATAATCACTATAAACGCCTTGAAATTAAGGGCGCTTCTAGTGAAGTTGAGATTGCTAAGTCTAACATCCTTCTGATCGGACCAACCGGAACTGGTAAGACCCTCCTTGCTCAAACGCTTGCTCGGATTCTTCAGGTTCCATTCACGATCACCGATGCGACAACGCTCACAGAGGCTGGGTATGTGGGTGAAGATGTCGAGAATATTATTCTCAACCTCTTACAAAACGCCGACTACGACGTTGATAAGGCCCAGCGTGGAATCGTGTACATCGATGAGATCGACAAGATATCCCGCAAGGCTGAAAATCCTTCGATCACTCGCGACGTTTCGGGTGAAGGGGTGCAGCAGGCTCTCTTAAAAATGCTTGAAGGCACAGTTGCGAGCGTTCCACCAAAAGGTGGCCGTAAGCATCCTCAGCAGGAGTTCTTGCAAGTGGATACTAGCAACATCCTCTTCATCTGCGGCGGAGCGTTTGTTGGGCTTGAGGATATCATCCGTCGGCGAGTCGGCGAGAAGAAGCTCGGGTTCGGTTCGCATGTGAAGACGCAAAAGATCTCGAAAGAGAAGGAGAGTGCGTCGTTGCTCGCACAGGTGCAGCCTGAGGATCTTCTCAAGTTCGGCTTGATCCCTGAGTTTATCGGACGTCTCCCCATGATAGCTGTTCTGAGCGACCTCGATGAGGGAGCGCTGATTAAGATCTTGGTTGAGCCAAAAAACGCCCTCACAAAGCAGTACAAGAAGCTCTTTGAGATGGAGAATGTGCAGCTGCGTTTCACCGAAGGCGCACTTCTCGCTGTGGCAAAGCAGGCTATTGAGCGAAAAGCTGGGGCGCGTGGGCTCCGTGCTATCCTTGAGTCGATTATGCTTGAGGTGATGTACGAGGTGCCGTCGGAGCCTGACATCAAAGAGGTAATTGTGTCTGAGGATACCGTTGCCAAGGGCGAAAAGCCGCTGATCGTATACCAGCACGCTGAATCGGCATAGTGCGCCAGAGCGAGGCTCCAGGAAGAGGGGCTACCCGCCGAAAGCCATATTCAAAAAGCTGTTCTGTTTTTGTTTAGATGGAGCAGTCTGGCCAGAAAACCTGTGAGTAAGTGGGAAAAACCCGCCCATTTCTTGGGGTTCGTAGAAGCTCAGATCGCTAGGCTTGGGTGCCAAAAATTCGGC
>JALRCK010000267.1 GCA_023262305.1 Deltaproteobacteria bacterium | reverse complement strand
TGGCAGAGTGCCTCCGTGCAAGGGTCCCAAAACGGCTATTTTTGGGTGTAATTCACTGAACCCTCTTCGCGAGTAGAAGCTTGCTTTCGCTCCCTCAACAAAGCGAGCGCTGATTATCGCGGACTGAGGTCGAACCAAGAGTTCAGCCCCTGTTGGAATCTCTGAGGACGAGATCTCACGACCAACGACAAGATGCTCCAACTTTGCGAACAGAGACCGCAGATCCCTCACCCGCAAGGCCTTCTGAAATACGCACAGGTCGGCTTCGCAACATGAAACAGGAACCTTCATCTCTGCGAGCAGAGCCTCAAGGTGATATCCAGCGCCGAAGCCAATAACCATAACGTGAGCGGCCTTGCCGAAACGCTGCTCAAGGAGCGTTCGCTTTGCCCATGCCTCACCAGCTGCCTTTGGCTTTTCTGCGTGATCAAGGCAGGTGCTACCACTCCAAATCACTGCTCCATCACGGGTACCTTGCACACTCACGTGGCTGGCGTCAGCATCAGATGGCGCGAGGACGGCAGCGTATACAGCTGGGAATCGGGCTTTGAGAACCTCAAGATTACCGGAATAAAAAGCCTCCTCAGAGGCATACGGAATTGGCTGCGCAGCCACTTGCTCGACAAGTCCTTGAGAGGCCTTTGCGAGCACCCGCGAGAGGATGTCCTGCGTGTCTATCGTCGCACTTTGACAGTGGGCAACCACATAATCCACAGCTTGCTTAGCCTTGTGAGCCTCACCATTATCAGCGAGAGCCTCAGCATAGTTGAGAGCCATCCACGCTTCCAACGCAGCAGGGTTGACCTGCTCAGCCCCCCGCGACTCCCCTTGAGGCAAGAGTGCTTGAGCAACCTCGTGCGCTGTCACTGACGACTGCCGAGCCGGAACGAGTCCGATGATACAATTCTTGAGCCCCAGCTCTTGGCTTCCCTCCTCGGCGATATCAGCTTGAGAGATCACCACACAATCGAATCCAGCCAGGTTTACCGCCTTCTTGAAATTCTCTGGTGCAAACGAACGAAGGTGAAGCGTGTCGTGCTCATGCACCACCATCTCTTGTCCAAGATAGAGCTGAACACGTGCAATGCCAGTCGGTTTGAGTACCCTTTTCATCTCAAGAAGGTACGCGGCGATGACTGGAACCGGCATACACGCGAGAGCCGCAAAGCTCCACACGAAATCGATCGACCCAGATTCCACAGGCGACAGATCAACCCCCGAACCGGTCACGAGATCAATCTTTGCTGTTGTTCCTACGAGCTCGCGCGCTTTGTCGATGGCGAGGCGAGAGATATCAACACCAATGACACGGCTGTACTGTTCGGCGGCAGCTTTGAGCATCCGACCAACACCACACCCGATCTCAAGCGCCACTGCAGACGAACCTACCTTCACTCCGGCGGCGATTGCAGCAAAATCGGTTGCCCCACTCTTCCACATCTGCACATCGTCGAGGTGTCCCTCGCCCATCCAGAATCTGTAATCGTGTCCAACACGCCGATCCCAGTCGGTGCGCATGTGATCAGCTAATTTTTCTAGCGGCTTCATGAATAGCTTCCTGCTGTTAGCCTGGTAGGCTCATAAATTCCCAATGCACGGGCACGTCCGGTCCCTTCCATGGACCGGTGGGGCTCCTCGACCACTGGTCGTGGGAACCCATGGGTTTTGATGCGATTGGTAGCCTAGACGCTGCGCAATTCAGGATTACGCCAAGGGAATATAGGATCCCAGTAGTTACAGGTAGTTATGCCCAGTCTATCATCCTACAGCGATATCTGAACTCGTCGGAGGGCCTCTCCAACCTTCTGAGCCTCTTCCTTTCCACCCTCATCGGTAAGGTGCTTATTCCCCTCGATGATCTCGCGGTAGGCAGAGTAGATGGTATCGATAAGGGAGATCACCTTGTCGATGCGTTTAGCATCGCGATAGAGATTCGCCTCGCTCAGGTAGAACAACATGAAATCGTAGAGACGGTCGAGGTCTTGGGCGATCGTTCCGCCCTTTTCAAAATCCAAGGTGTTCATCAACTCGGCGATGATCGCTTGAGCCTTGCTGAGGAATCGACAGAACTTGGCGATATCCTTCTCTTCCAAACCGGCAAGCGATTGGCGAAGGAATTTGATCGCGCCCTCATACATCATCAAAAGGAGTCTACCGCGGTCTGTGGTGGTGATTTGGACGGCTTGGTAGGTCGAATGAGGGTTTTTTCCGTACATAGTTTTCTCTTCGTAGACCGATTAAATCTGACGCCTTTGAACTTATTTTCGGAATATCTCGGGATACTGCTGAGAGGGTTATTCCGTTAAAGTCCTTTTTAACGTCACTGCGAGGGCGACTTTCCTGGTCTGTACTGAGAATGCTTCCATGCATTCGAAAAAGTGTTCCGCGTACTTCGAAGCGGACTCAATCATTCCCGATATGTTTTCTATCGGAGCCCTCTCTCACTTCCTTAAGGACAAAGTGAAGGATCCCACAAAGCCAACCAAATCAGGCGGTTAGTCTAGCTCCAGGGTCAACACACGCCGTGGTCCAGGTGTACAACCCCCGTCCGAATGAGCAGCCTCGGCGGAGACCCATCTAAGGTCAGTGGAATTGTGACTGAATCACAGGGGATGTTCATGTAAGATTTCGGAGCACTCGACCTGCGCTACGATACGACGCAGCGTCCAACACAGGAGCATCCCGAAGCGGCTGTATAAAAATATGACCACGAAAACTCGCGTTGAATCAGACTCCATGGGAACGATAGAGGTTCCCACAAACGTATATTGGGGAGCTCAAACCCAACGCTCGATCGTGAACTTTCCGATCGGTCGTTCACGATTTGTGTGGCAAGCGCCTGTTATCCGCGCACTCGGAATATTGAAACGGGCTGCAGCAGCGGCGAACCAGGAGCTCGGCGAGTTGCCCGCCGACATCGCCAAGCCCATTATCGCCGCCGCCGATGAAGTTATTGGAGGCAAACTTGACGATCACTTCCCCCTGGTTGTGTTTCAGACGGGGTCAGGCACGCAATCAAATATGAACGCAAACGAGGTGATCTCAAACCGCGCCATCGAGCTCTGCGGTGGAAAGATGGGGAGCAAGGCCCCTATCCATCCAAACGACCACGTTAATAGGGGGCAATCGTCTAACGACACCTTCCCTACCGTGATGTACATCGCTGTTGTGGCCGAGCTGCACGACAAGCTCTATCCTGCGATCGATCGTCTCCGCGCCACCCTCGCTGCAAAGGCCAAGGACTACGCCCACATCGTTAAAACCGGGAGAACCCACCTCCAAGACGCCACCCCAATAACTCTCGGGCAAGAGCTCGGCGGCTGGGTGGCACAACTCGATTACACTACCACCGCAGTCAAAGAGAACATGCGGGGTCTCTATGATCTCGCCATCGGCGGCACCGCTGTCGGCACAGGTCTTAACGCACACCCTCGATTTGGCGAAGAGTGCGCGCGGCGAATTGCTGAGCTTACTGGTCATCCCTTTCGATCAGCCGAGAATAAGTTTTTCGCCCTCTCCTGCCACGATGCGCTCGTGAATACCTCTGCAGCGATCCGCACCTTAGCGATGACGCTGCTCAAGATAGCGAATGACGTCCGGTGGCTCGCGAGCGGTCCTCGGTGTGGCATCGGCGAGATTACGATCCCTGAGAACGAGCCAGGCTCCTCAATCATGCCCGGAAAGGTTAATCCGACCCAGTGCGAAGCTCTCACGATGGTATGTGCACAAGTATTCGGTAACGACGCAACGGTCGCTTTTGCGGGAAGCCAGGGGAACTTTCAACTCAACGTCTACAAACCCGTTATGGCGCACAACGTGCTTGAGAGCATCGAGTTACTGAGCGATGCCTGTGATTCCTTCAACAACCACTGCGCGATTGGGATTGAGCCTCACCATGAAAAGATCAACGAGAACCTCGCGAAAAACCTTATGTTAGTCACCGCCCTCAATCGCCACATTGGATACGACAAGGCTGCCCTGATAGCGAAAACAGCGCACAAAGAGGGGAAAACTCTGAGAGAAGTCGGAGTTGCTCTCGGCTTTTTGACCCCAGAGGAGTTCGACAAGTACGTTGTGCCACTTGAGATGACGCATTCGTAGGGGGTTACCCTCCGTGAACGTGCACGTTCTACATTGCACCTCACACTGCCGTGTGCATCACCCCTACTTCGGGTGGATGCGCGAAATCTTAGTCCCTTGGAGCGAGAGCCCTCCCATTAGCCCCTTCTGACCAAAGAAGAAGGCATACATGCCCTCTTGGAGGGTCGTTGAGGAGAGCGAGCGTGCTACGCCCACATCAACTACAGTAAGGCTGGGG
>JALRCK010000266.1 GCA_023262305.1 Deltaproteobacteria bacterium | reverse complement strand
GGGCTATTCCTTCAAAGTCCTAAAAACCTCTCGCGGAAGTGTCGACTCCGTCTTACTCGTGCCACTCCCCGAGGGGGAGGAGTCCGAAAACTGAGCGCCGCCGGGTATCTGGGCACTATTCCCAGAGGTTTGAGGATGTTTTTCCTCCCGTGTTGAGCTGCTGTTTGCTCTGGAGTAGACTTCTCCACAGATTCAGGAGGATCTCGTCGTGATAAAGGCACAGGTGATGAATCAGGGAAGCATAGAGGAGTTCGAGAGGTTCCATGCCAAGCGGCTGCGCAAGCCTCCGCCGCGAGCCTCTTTAAAAGAGGTGGCGATCACCGTAGCGTTAGCGATCATCGTAGTGCCTTTCATGTATGTCACATTCATGTGCATCCCCATGATGGGGGTTGTTACGGTAGGGTTCTCTCTCTTCATCACAGCGCTCTATCTTTTCTTTCGCCGCTCGATCGTCATCCTTGCAACAACTCTCTTGAGTAGTGGAGCGCTCGCAGGCTTGTTTTTTGTGTTCGTCCAGAGCGTGAAGTATCGTATGGATGTCACGTTGTTTGTGTTGATCGCGTTGGGAATTCCAGTGACGATTATCTACACCACATTTGTGGGGATGCGTATCTGGGATATTCGTGGAGGAGCAGAGTAAATGAGCAGGATCGCGTTGTACGTATTCTCTTTGGTAGCTCTCTGTTTGGTCGCGAGCACGGCGTTTGCGGATACGGCGTACCACTACACCGTTAAGGGTGTCATCAAGGGGTTGCCGGGCAACGGACTCGCTGCAAACGAGATTCTGGTAAAGCACGAAGCCATCCCCGGATACCGTGATGATAGTGGTGCCATCGTAGGCATGATGGCCATGACTATGCCGTTTTATGTGGCAGAGGGGCTCTCTCTCGGAGGGATCAAGGAGGGAGATACTGTGGAGATGAAGGTCGAGCAACACCTTCGCCCTAAGTTCACCGAAGAGGTTACCTCCATCACTAAGGTGCCGTAGATAACGGTAAAAACGCCCTTTTCAAGCGTTTTTTTGACAGTAAAGTCCACGGTAGTTTGTGCCGACCTTCTCTTCGCGGGGCTTGTGTGTGGTCCTGTGAGGGGGAGAGGGTGAAGCGGCTATCAATCTTCTTTGCATGCGTGAGTATGGTGGGGTGCATCCAGCGCTGGGTGGATGCTCCGGCTCCCACCAATGAGGGGGCATTCCTCGTGCATGTGGTAAAGACCCCCGATGAGAGCCTTCCCAAGATCTTAACGTGGTACACTGGGACTACCCTTTCGCAACAGCTGGTAGTTAAGTTCAATCCATTTCTTCTGCAACGACCGATTAAGGTTGGAGATAAGATCGTTATCCCGTTGGAGGTTGTCGCCAATAACAACTCATTTGGAACCGCGCCAGATCCGCAAGGCACTAAGGTGCCCAACTTGCTAATGGGTGAAGGGGGGCCGAGTCCGCGGGTGACGGAGAAACAAGAGAAGCCTGCGCCTCCTCAGCCCCGGAGAGAATTAACGGAGCTTCCTCCGATCAATCTTGAAACATTCAACGATGATACGAACCCCGATGCCGCAATCGTTGAGCCGGGACAGGCGAGACCTCAGGAGAATGACCGCGTTAAACAACTCGAAAGGGAGATTGCGGAGAAGCAGAAGGAGCTTCAGTCGCTGCAAGGGGCGCGTGGCAGAGAGCCTGAAGATGACGACATGCCTCCGCCCGGTCTTTTACAAGAGTATGAGGGGTCCTAGGGAGAGCCCAGGGGTTTCCATCCAGGGATAGCGCGACCAAAACGGGGATCGAGGAAATCTCTTGTGACGAGGCGCTCAATCAGGGTTCCTTGCTCTGTCATGTATCTGCCAGCAGCAAACTCTTTCGGCTCGCCGTTGGTGGGAAAGCGTATCCTGCCGCAGATAGTTGGCTTCGCTACACCGGTGATCGAGGGATTGGTAAATGGCTCTCCCCATACAAGACGCGCGGCTGCGTCAGCAAAGATTCTGGCTCGCATTGAATTAGGATCGAATCCAAATGCGCTCGATGATTCGACCGTCGGCTTGCGTTTGCCGAGTCGTGCCATGAGAGCCTCGTAGGTGCTCTCATGCTCTTTTAAAATTATTTGTCCCGGGGAATGGCGCATCAGGAAGCGAAAGTGACTCGTGGTGACAGGATTTTTCCAACCACCTCCGCACAGACCGTAGAAGTGCGGGAATTCACAATCCGAGGGAATAAACGAGAGTGCATACATCGCAAGGTACGCTGCAAAGTATTCAGCTGTTCGCATCCGATCCGCGAGAGAGAGGAACTTTCCATCGACGGGTGCGGCCCCGCTCAGTTCGGGGATCTCTTGATACAACTCTGGATTGGCTGAGCGAGGAGGGGGGTGTGTCACAAAATTTTTACCCTCTGGTGTGATAGCGCTCCGCTCGAAGAGTAGGCGCAGGAGTGATTCGTGAACGTTGCCAGGCAAGCCGATCTCGCCATTCAGATCGCTCGGGATCCCAGCTTCTCGCTGAGCCAAAAGATCTGGGAAATGATTGAATGGTCCGGTATCCCAGCTAAGAACTGAAGGCTCTCGCTTGCCGAGCTGGTTTGTGACGATGCTCACATTGCCAGTTTTGCCGGCGTTGATGAACGCAATAGGGAATGCTCCGCGTGACTTTGCTTGGAGCGCAAGGCGACGGAGGTGGATCGGCATGAGGGGGGTTCCCTCTCCACCGTTCATAATATCGTCAGAGCAAAAGTCATATGCCACCGGTATATTGAGGATGTTCGCCAGAGCCTGCCCGTCTCCCATCTCAGCGGTGTATGGAGCAGTAGTATGTTGACGAGCGCGTGAGGGAGGAAGGTGCATACATGGATAGCCATGCAGCCCCACCAGATCTGGGGCCTGGTCCCGGTTGATCGTCTTCAAGGTGCGCGCGGTAACGATCGTTGCCAGACACGCCTCTGCCACCTTTTTTATGAAATGATCGTGAATGGATGAGAGTGGGTGAGCGGAGGCAATTCTCTGTTCGACCTGAGCGATGTCGCCCCCACACACTCGAAACGTTTCCTTCAAGGCACGCAGTTGTTGGACCAGGTCCGATGGAAGCGGTGATGAGTAGTGCTGCGCATCCTGGATCCCCCCCTCGGGGGTAAATTTGGTAATGACGGCCTCCACCGCATCGAGTGATTCAGTGGTCGTTACTCCCAGGATGATAAGGTGAGGTTTCATGCGCGTGATGCTACCGAATCGGTGTCGGCTGATATGCCCGTCATTCCAGTATACGGGTGGAATGGTCAGAGCGGCAAAGGGGAAAAGCAAGCGGACGGAAGAAGGGGCTAGGAGATGGCTCGGGAGTAGGCAAACGGAGAGGATGCTCGAGGAAGTCCCCAGAGGACCCCTGATGATGGAGGGAATCCGATGCGGGCACAGGATGCTGATAAGGATGGGTATAATGATGATGAGGGCTCGCGCATAGACTACTACTGTGGGAGGTAGTGAGAGCGTTGATAGAGTGGTCACCCGTCAAGCGGTCGATGTTGCACGTGGAGGGGCGTTTGCGAAACGTGGAGCTACTACATATCCAAGTTGCAACCACCGCGGGTGATCCACGCCGGCTGAAACTCTCTCATTCGTTTCTGAACATCTGGTCTAAAGATCTGAGGAAGGAGGGGATCACAAAATGCTCGAGGGTTATACTTTTCCTCAAGGGCGCCGGTATCTTTTAGAAGCCGTGAGCTTCGGAAGAATGCCCTAATAGCCTCTTGAATCGGCCTCAAATTTCGGCACATGCCAGAGTCCTCGAGTGCGGGCATCGCGACGAGCAGCTTTTCACTCTGGGGTGATGAGCGGACTGCGAATCGCACAACATCGAGGAGTTCTGTCGTTAACGTATGGTCAGACTCATTCGTAAGCTGTTTGAGGAGGTCGCTCTTCTCTCCGCCCAGCGGGGGCTCCACGCACTTGAATTGAAAGATCTTCTCAAAATCGTTTGATAGGATGACGAAGATTCGGTCGTCGAGCCCCTTGCCGCGAAGGTATCGGCGAAGATTGTACTCGAGGACCGTCATGTCTGTTCTCGGAACGCCGCACAGAGTGCTGCTTACCTCTGGAGACACGTTGTCGAAAATCTGGGAGCCGGACAGGGTTAAAGGGTTGAGATCATCTCTGGAGAGCGTCACCAGAGGAGCGTAGAGATCCTCTAAGCCTAATGTCGCCTTAGAGGATCTGGGTGCACCAAGGATTTCAAGAGCTGAAGTTCCAAAGAGCTTTTGGTACGAGCCTTCGAGCGCGATGTTGCGAGCATATTTGTAGCACCCTGCCGAATCCAACTTGCCGGGAAATTTTTTAGCGAGGGTTTG